>CAZRCF010000033.1:2321-8105 GCA_964598505.1 uncultured Lentimicrobiaceae bacterium
TTAACGATGGCGACTCCGAATCAATAGTATCGGTTAATAATTTGGCTTCTACAGGTAAATGATTTGGATAGTCGCAAAGCGAAAAATCAGCATCAGCAAAAGTAAAATTGTGCATTTCAGATATTTTTATGATTTTATTTACAACCACAATATCGCCATTTGCAATAAATCCAGCTTCCGAATCTTCGGGTAACCAAAAATAATTGTTTTTTACAACCATTAAATAATCATTAGCAGATATTAGGGAGTCGTTGTACAAAATTCTATTTCTAATTTCTTGGTTAAATTGGTTTGCTCGCTTATTTGAGCGAGTAATAACAACAATTTCATCTTTTGAATAGTGGCTATAAGCGTCTGAAAGGGAATCTTCAAGCTCTGTTCCGGTAATATTTACAATATCATTAAATCCAATAGTTTTAAAAAGTTTCCCTGTAATTTTTTTTAGCTCAATTTGTCGGCGTAAATATGTAGCATTAGCAAGTATTCCCGATTCTTGTTGTTGCCTTAAAACATCTTTTAATTCACAATTAATAATATCCATACCAAAATGAGTAAGCATAAAATCTTTGTCGATAGCAGGACTAAAATCGGCTCCAACAGGTGGCAATTGTGCCGAATCGCCAACTAAAATTAGTTTACAATTATCACCCGAATATACATATTCAAATAAATCATCAAGTAAATTCCTGTTTCCAAAAACTTCGTTACCCGATGTTGAATAACTTATCATAGAAGCCTCATCAACAATAAAAAGAGTGTTAATATGGTTATTCTCTTGTAATGAAATTTTGCTAAAACCTCCACCATCAGAAGCTATTCGGTAAATTTTACGATGAATTGTTGATGCTTTCTTTTGCGAATAAGAGGCTAAAACTTTTGCTGCTCTACCTGTTGGTGCTAATAATGAAGATCGTTTTCTGATATATGGCAATATGTTTACCAAAGTACTTACTAAAGTAGTTTTTCCAGTGCCGGCATAACCTTTTAAAATAAAAATATCTTGTTTTTCGAAATTAAAAAGGAAATCAGCAAGAAGTGCAATTGCTTTTTGTTGGTCGGTAGTTTGTGTGTGAGGGAAATGTTTTGCAAAAATATCTATAATAGCTTGATTATTCATTTTAAAAATAATTAGAATGGATAACCAATACCAAATTTCAAAGCTGTATTTTTAATAACAATATTTTTTCCATTCCATCTTTCTTCTTCGGGTAAAGCCGGATCGATAATAGGTAAAGCAGCATCAAAACGAATAACAAAATAGGTAAAATCGAGCCGCAAACCAAAACCGGCATCCACTGCAATTTCTTTATAAAAACGATTGCTTTGAATATCACCATTAGGAATTGATGCATTAGGAGAAAGTAGCCAAATATTACCTGCATCAACAAAAAACGCACCTCTAAAATAGTCCCAAATAGGATACCGTAGTTCAAAATTAGTTTCAAACTTTAAATCTCCAATGCGCTCAAAATCAGATACACTATTATAACTACCGGGTCCAAGCGATCGCATATTCCATCCACGCATACTATTTGCACCTCCTAAATAAAAACTTTTTTCAAAAGGTAGCGAGAAAGAATTTTTAAGAGGAACACCAATTCCAAAAGCTGTTCTGAAAGCAAAACTTGTTTTTGCAGTATATTTATGATTAAATCTAAAATCAATATCTGTTAATATATAGTTTGCATAAGGAATTCCGAAAAGCATATACTGTTCGGATGAGTTTTTTTCACTATTTGTTGCCGACATTATTCCATTTAATAAATTTCCAACAGACTCAATGCCAAATTTTAGAAAAATATTATTATTTTTTTTTGTTGATTGGTTATCGTATAAATAAATATAATTCATTGCAACAATAATATGGTCGGTATATTGTTCCTTAATTCTTCTGTTGTACTTATTTAGTTCAATTATAAACGAGGGGTCTGGAGTAAGTTTTACTGAATTAATATCAATGATTTTCAAAAAGTGTTGTTTTCTGGAATTTTGTTTCCATTGATAACCAAAAGAGGCATTTGTAATTAGCCTATTGTAATCGGGACGCTGTTGAAAGCTTAATCCTGTGGATATTCTGGTTTTAGGTCTAAATTTTTTAGAAAACTTATAGATATTTAATGGCATGAAAAATTTAGGGATAATTAAATCAATATTTCCGTTAAATTCTATTGTGTTAAACAATGATTTTGTAGATGTAGAAACACTACTGTTAATTTCTTGTGCTTCAAATGAAGAACCAATTTTAAAACTTAATAATTCGGCTCCATGAAAAGCATTTCTATTAGTTCTTCCAATTTCAAAATTCATACCTAAATTTCCGCCAGAATTTGTACCATTTACACCACCAAATACTGAATATTTTTCACGCGGGGTTAGTTGAATTTTACAATCTAAATACCCGACACTATCCGAAACATTTATTGTATCCGAAGCATCAACAAATGAAATATTTACATAGCTAAAGTTTTCTAATTCATTTAATCGAGTATAAGTTCTATTTACTAAGTTTAAATTATAAAACTCACCTGAATTAAAAAATGTAGATTGCGTAAGAGTTGATAAACTATATTTTAAGTTTTTGTTATAAAGTACTTTATATGAACCCGAACTATCAGAATTATAATATGCAATTGCTGAATCCGAAAAAATTTGATTAGCATAAATTGGATTATAATCAGTATTTACAATTATATTTCTGATTTTATATCTAATATGCTTAAGTATTTCAATTGAATCTGTTTTAATTTTATTTTTCTTAATAGGATCTTGAATTAGCAAATTAATATCTAATTTATTTGATTTAAAATTACTATCAATTGTGAATGAAACAAACTCTTTGGCAAAATTATAATATCCAATATTTTTAAGTTTTTGTGTAATTCTATTCCGTTCTTCCGAAAGTTTATATGTATCGAATTGCATACCTATCTTTTGCAGATAATTGTTTGAGTCTCTAATAACTATATTTTTAATTGTTGTGTCTTCAATCGATAGAAAATAATTTTTTATTAAATAAGGTTCGTTGCAATTAATTAAATAAGTAACATTAGCTTTTTTATTTTTTAGTTTAATTTCTTTATTTACCTCTGCATTAAAATATCCTTTATTGTATAGATATAATTTTAATTGCTCAATTCCTTCATTAACTAAATTTGTATCTAAAACAACAGGAGCTTCTCCAAAATTTTTCTTTATCCATCTTTTAAATCCGTTTTGTTTTTTACCATCAAACGTAACATATATTTTTAAGGGCCAACGAAATAAATCAAATATTCTTTTATTGGGTTTGTGTTTGATTATTGTTGAAACTTCATAAGAATCAATATTGTCGTTATTAATAATAATATTATTTTTATTAAGTAAATAGCTTCCATTAGGCAAACGGCGAGCAGGATTGCATGAAATAAAAATACATGCAAATACTATTAGTGAAATAAATATAGATAATTTGTTTTTTTTCAATTTTTTATTTTTTTATCTCATATCGTTTATATCAATACCTGGATAACTTTTAGCATTAAATGAAAATTTTGCATCATCAATTAACTGATTTACAATAAATTTATCAATTAAATATGTGTAAATCGTACCCTCTTTTTCGTAAACTGACATTTTTAATATCTGTTTTTTTGCTTTATCAATATTAAGTCTAACTTTTGAATACGATTTCCCTTTCAGTGGATATAAATCTACTACTTGAATTATTTTACCTTTTTCTAAAGTTTCTTTAATCAACTTAGGACGATATTTTTTACTGTAATTATTTAAAATTAAAGCAGGATTAAGCGTTTCATCACCATCATTAACATTACTAATTGAAACTTCATTTGATTCTACAATATAAGTCCATTGAGTTATTCCATCTGAAACAATTATTTGCTTATTAAAATTATAAATATATTTTTTACCTTTTACCCAAGCGTCACCTTTTTTAACTTCAATAGTTTTACCATCTTTTTCGGTAATAAACGAGAAATTTATTTTTATTGTTGAATAGGTTTTTGTTTTATCCGACACTCCTTTTAAAATAGTTGCCGAATTATCGTTAAGTTGTGCTTTGGCACAAAAAAAATTAAAAAATATCAAATTGATTAATATTATATTCTTTATCATCTGTTTTATAGTTACTTATAGTTTTTAATTCTTACATTTAAATTCGGTATTAATTAATACAAAATTTATACCAAATTATTACATATTATTATCTCTAAAAAATTGTTCAAGCGAAAATTCATCTTTTATTCTTACTTCGCGAGCTTTACTACCTTCAAAAGGACCTACAACTCCAGCAGATTCAAGTTGGTCGATAATACGACCTGCTCTGTTGTAGCCTAATTTAAGTTTACGTTGTAATAACGATGTTGAGCCATGCTGGCTTTGAACCATCATACGAGCTGCTTCCATAAAAAGAGGATCCCTATCGTTAGGGTCAAAATCTTTTAGTGATTCTTCTCCGTCATCGTCTGGAACTTCCGGTAGATAAAAAGCATCGGGATAGCCACGTTGATTTCCAATAAATTCGGTAATTCTTTCTACTTCAGGAGTATCAACAAATGCACATTGCAAACGAATAAGTTCATTTCCATTTGATAAAAGCATATCGCCACGCCCAATAAGTTGCTCGGCACCACTTGCATCTAATATTGTCCGAGAATCAATTTTTGAAGTAACTCTAAATGCTAATCGCGACGGGAAATTAGCTTTAATTGTTCCTGTAATTATATTTACCGATGGTCGTTGAGTGGCAATAATTAAGTGAATTCCTATTGCACGAGCCAGCTGAGCCAACCGAGCAATTGGTGTTTCCACCTCTTTTCCTGCTGTCATTATTAAATCGGCAAACTCATCAACAATTAATACAATATATGGCAAATATTTATGTCCTTCGTTTGGATTTAATTTTCGAGAAGTAAATTTTAAGTTATACTCTTTAATATTTCTACAATGTGCATCTTTTAGTAAATCGTATCGAGCATCCATTTCAATACATAACGAATTTAGTGTTCGCACAACTTTTTTTGTATCAGTAATAATAGCCTCATCCGAATCGGGGAGTTTTGCTAAATAATGGCGTTCGATTTTTGAAAACAAAGTTAATTCAACTTTCTTTGGATCGACCATTATAAATTTTAATTCCGAAGGATGTTTTTTGTATAAAAGTGAAGTAATTACTGCATTTAGCCCAACCGATTTACCTTGACCTGTTGCCCCAGCCATAAGCAAATGTGGCATTTTTGCAAGGTCGTAAATAAAACTTTCATTTGAAATTGTTTTTCCTAATCCAATTGGTAGGTCATATTTTGCATTTACAAATTTTTCTGACGATAAAACTGATTTCATTGGTACAATCTCTGGATTTGAGTTTGGTACTTCAATACCAATTGTTCCCTTGCCCGGAATTGGAGCTATTATACGAATTCCCAGAGCTGATAAACTTAAAGCAATATCGTCTTCCAAGTTTTTAATTTTTGAAATACGCACACCTGGAGCTGGAACAATTTCATATAAAGTTACAGTTGGTCCAATAGTAGCCGATATTTTATCAATTGAAATGCTATAATTTTTAAGTGTTTCTAAAATTCTATCTTTATTAGCATGTAGTTCCCCTTCTTTAACAGTTGTGTTATAATTATGTCCATAATCTTCTAACAAATCAAGTGTAGGAAAACGATAGTTTGACAATTCTAATCGAGGGTCGAAAGGGGTATCAATTGTATAATGGTTTAATTTCTCAATTTCGTTAATATCAGCAATTACATCTTCATTAGTCATTATTATTTCTAA
>CAZRCF010000033.1:8205-15061 GCA_964598505.1 uncultured Lentimicrobiaceae bacterium
TTGTTTTAATTCAAATTTTATTTCAGATTCGTCAATATCTTCGTCATTTTCAGCTAAACTATCTTTTTGTAAATCAAATTTTGAACCTCTAAATAAGCGCCCTAAAGGATAATCAACTTGTATATCTTCTTCAGTATCTTCAGCTTCACTATTATAATTTATATCGTTAATATTTTTTTGTTTAGCACGTCTTCTGAAAGAAACATTATACTCAACAATAAGAATAATTATTAAACTTAAAACCAGAAAAATTGAAACTCCAATTTTTCCGAGCAAACTAACTAACCAATAACTCATTTGACCACCAAAAGCACCACCAATAATTTCGTAGTGAGTATTAACTAATATAAAACCTGTAACTATAGATGTCCATAAAACGCCAATTATTATGTAACGACTTGTTCTTATTAATGGCAATAATTTAATATTAAATAATAGATATACTCCAAAATTGAAAAAAACTAATAAGAAAGCAAAAGAAGCAATACCAAACCATTTTTTAATAAATATATATGAAACAATAGCACCAATTTTCGACATCCAATTTTTTACAACTAAATCTTTGTTGAAAAGTATTTCTGAAATTGAATTATCAATCAAATTATCGTCATATTCCCAGTAATATAGATATGAAATAAAAGCTACAAGTGAAAATAATGAAAAAGCTATTAAAAAAGCGCCAAAAACTTGATGTACTTTTTCGTTTAAAAAAAAGGAAATTATATTTTGAAATATGTTTTTATCATCACTTTTTTTCTTTTTTTCAGGCTTCAAATCATTTTTAATTTCATCAATATTATTAGATGAAGATTTGATTTTATTTTTTTGTGCCATTGCTCTTATTTTCTTCTTTTTTGAATATTCTTATCTAACTTGCAAATATATTATTTTGTAACAGATAATAAAAGTATAATAAAAATTGAAATCAACACCAAATTGTTTATAATTAAATAGCAGAACCTATTGATTCTGCTATTTAAAATATTTTCAAAAACGCCAAGTTTTCAATAAAATATACTTAAAATTTTGAATTATTCTTCGTCGCCACCGCCACCAAACATTTTTCGGAATTCTTCTCCGGTAAGTTCTTTAGCATCTGCTGGTTGTAAAAATTCAATATCCGATACTTTTTCTTTTTTAATTTCTTTAGCAACTGATTTAATTGTAATTTTTCCATTTTTAACCTCAGTAGCTAAAGCAAATCCTTTAATACCTTCGGCTTCACCAGTAAAATTTATTTTTTCACCAACATTCAAATCTTCAGTGTACCAAACAATGTTTTGTGATTCTTCACCAGTTTCAGCATCTTTATAAGCAATTACTGCTTTTTTACATTTATATCCTGCAATTTCTTTAGTCTCATCAGAGTAAGTAATTATTGGCTTAGGCTGTGCATTTCTAATACTATCAATTTGTGTTTTTGATTGTTTAATTAAAAACTTTTGCCCCATAATATCGATATAAATCATCATTGTTTCCACATCTCCATCAGCAATTACAATTTGTGCTGCTTGACCATAATCAACTGTAGTTTTTTGTTTATTACCAAGTATTAGTGTAGTCTGTGTGGTTGGCATTTGAGCTGCCTGCGAAGCTTCAACACCTTCATAAGTCATTGAAAAAATGATTTTTCCTGCAAAAGGTTTCCCTTTTTTTTGAGCGTAAGAATTATTATTGAAAGCAAATATTATTGCAATAAATAATACGATAGCTGAGATTTTTTTCATACAAATTTGTTTTATGTTTTTTATTTAAAATTATTTTTCACACAAAATTATAATATTTTTTTAATTATTCAATTAAATATAAATTATTTTACACCTCGAAACATTCTACTCCAACGAATTTTGCCATCGAACCAGCCTTTGTATTTGTCTAATGAAAGCCAAACAAATACTGCTTTTCCAACAATATGATCTTCGGGCACAAAGCCCCAATACCTACTATCGGCTGAGTTATGACGATTGTCGCCCATCATCCAGTAATACCCCATTTTAAAAGTATAGTTATTTGCAGGTTTGCCATTTATTAAAATTGTAGCTCCTTCAACTTTTAAATTGTTTCCTTCATAAATTTCAATTATTCTTCGGTAAAGAGGTAAAGTAGTAGTATCAAGTTTTACTGTAACACCTGCTTTTGGCATTGTTATTGGTCCATAATTATCTCTATTCCACTTATAATTAATGTTTTGAGGAAAAACCCTTTCATCCCAAATTGTATCCGGCACCATTAATCGTTCAATTTTAACAACATTTGCAAGTTGTTTAAATTTATCTAAAGCTCCATTTGTTAGTGCAAAAATAAAGTTAAATGGATTTGATTTTAGCGAATCCACATAAGCTAAAATACTTTTATAATTGGTTGATACTTCAGGATTATTTTTTATAAAACTTTCACCTTTAATAATATCTTCTTCATTAATATTTATCTTCTGGCGAGTTTTTTTCCCTACCTCAGTTCCATTTGTATAAACAATATATTGATATTGCATTTTTTCAGGATTATTCGCTGGCTTATCATTAATAAACAGTTGACCATTAATAACTTGTAACTTATCGCCTGGTATAGCAACGCAACGTTTAATATAATTTTCACGTTTATCAACCGGACGAGCAGTTACTTTATAATTATCTTGAACATATTTCCACCCGGAACCTTTATAATAATCTGAGACATTTTCCATTTTCATCATTTGTTCATATTCTCTAACAAGCTGATAATAGCTCATATTTTGCATTTCAAGAGCAACTGTATCGCCATCGGGATAATTAAAAACTACTACATCGTTATTTTCAACTTTCTCGAAACCAAAAAAGCGATAATAGGGAAATTTAATCCATTCAACATACGATTTCACGAATTTTGTTAGCGGTAATGTGTGGTGAGCAAAAGGAAAAGCAATAGGTGTTTGAGGTAGTTTTGGACCATAACTAATTTTGCTAACAGCCAAATAATCGCCAACCATAAGCGTGCTTTCCATTGAAGATGTAGGGATTACATAAAATTCAATTAAAAATGCACGAATAATGTATGCTGCTACAACTGCAAAAAGTATTGCATCAACCCATTCTTGAACTTTTGTCTTTTTTACTTTTGGCAAATCTGATAATTTTGTAAACTTTTCATTTTTATCAAAACCAAGCCATGGTATATAAATATATCCGAAAATTGTTCCTAAAAGTAAATGCTTGTAACTCTTTTTTCCAAAGCATCTTATTGTCTCCCAAATCATTAACAAAAAGATGAAAAATCCTAAAAATGGAACAAGAAATAATATAAACCACCAAAATGGTTTTTCAAGAATTTTAAGCCAAGCATAGATGTTGTATATTGGAATAATACTATGCCAACTGGTTTTGCCGGCTTTTTCGAATATTTTCCATAATCCAATAAAAACTGCTATAATGCTAATAATTGAATATAGCGAGAGAAACGTTAATGATAAATTCATTTTTTATAATTTTAATATTTTACACAAAATAACGAAAATATTTTGATTGAATTGTTATGTTATTGCAAATATTTGTTAATAAATCAATCAAATAAAGATTTATTTATCTCTATTGGGATTAAATTATTGGGATTATTACTATTTACATCATTTATATTTTTTGAAATTGGATGCATAATCATTTGTTCTGCAGGAAATGAGCATAACATTTGTATAGCTTCATTATGTGAAATATTTTTATTTATCCATTCATTTTCAATATTTCTGTTTAATATAACAGGCATTCTGCTATGAATTTTCCCAACTAAACTATTAGCTTTTGTGGTAATAATTGAGAAACAATTAATTTGCATGTTTTTAATTAGATATTTATCATAAATTCCGGCAAAAGCAAAACATGAATTATCGCTTAACATAATTCTGTATGGCTGCTTATAAAAGTTTTTATCCCACTCAATAAAACTATCAGCTAAAACTAAACACCTTTGAGTAGATATTAATTTTTTAAATTTTTGTTTTTCTAGTATTGATTCCTTTCGAGTGTTGATAATATTTTTTAAAGAATTATTAATTTCAAAAGGCATTCCCCATCGCATCAAATCAATAGTTGAATGATTTTCGATGCTAATTACAGGCAAAAACTGTGTTGGCAAAGCATTAAAAATTGGCAAAACAGAAGCACTGTTTTTACTATTAAAACGTTCTTCTAAAGCTAACTCGTTAATATTTAATGTAAATCGTCCACACATAATTGTAAATTTTAAGTTGCATGTTGGTAAGTAATTATTACATTATTATGTTGTTTTTTTATCTGTAAACAGTTATCATTATTTTCATTCCTCTAGTTGTTAGCATTTACGGGACTTCTATAAATTGTTTTCTTAGTTTACAATTTTAAAATTTTCAGTTACTTCCCTTTTGGGATTTTAATTTTTTGCCCTAAACTCAATTTATCTTCTTTTGAAATATTGTTTATTTTACATAATTCATCAAGTGAAACATTATTATTGTGTGCAATAGAAAATAGTGTATCGCCTTTTTTTACAATATAAATATTAATTTTTTCTTTATCGACATTGTTTTTTTTATCTTTTTTGAAAATTGATGAAACAACTGATTTTGTATGTTTTTTAGGTTCTATTACATAATTTGTATCTTTTTGAATTACAATAAAAAAAGCAGATTTTGCAATTGATTTTTTTAATTTTGATGAAATTTTAACTGAATCTGAAATACTTGTTTTCTTTTGATATAATTTGCCAAGAGCATATTGCACATCAACAGAATCCATTTCTGGTGAATCGTCGATATATGTATCTGCTGGTTTTCCTTTTATATGAAATGGTTGCGACCGCATTTTAAAAGTGTTTCGGGTAATAATTAATGTATCATAAAAAAGAGAAAAATTCGCAAAATCGAGTATATGTAGAGGGTTAAAGGGTTCGCCCAAATATCGAGTTTCAAAATGAAGATGTTCGGTTGTAGCTCTACCTGTACGCCCTCCTAATCCAACAATATCGCCTGCTTTTATTTTTTGATTTATATTTACTAAAATCAAAGATAAATGGCTATAAACAGTTTCTAATCCATTATAATGACGAACTACTACAATTTTACCGTAATTTGAATATCTTTTTGCCATACGTACAACACCATCAAATGCACACAAAACAGTATCGCCTTTATTTAACTTAATATCACAACCTTGATGTATTCTGTTTTCGCGATAACCAAAAGTTGATATTAATTTACCTTTAAATGGAAATACAAAATTACCATGAGAAGTTAATGGTATTGAAGTTGTGTCGGTTTTATCTTTTATTGGCGATTTACCAATCGATACATGGTCGTTTCGCCAAATTTTATAAAGCTCATTTGCAGGTATTTCGAATTCGTTAATTGGTAATAATAAAATATTTTCCTCATTTAAAATGGAGTCTTTAATATCAATTACTCTGTTTAATGAAGTATCGTTTTTTGTATTTTGATTATTATTTTGTGTATAACTAAAGTGTATATTGCAAAAACAAAATATAAAAAATAATATGATTTTTGAATTGTATTTCATACGTTCATTTTTAATTTGTTTTTAATTTGTCGTATGGAACTCGCTAATTATCATTCTTTTGGGTGAATAGAATTTTTATGCTCGTTACATAAAAAACAAATTCTTAAAATATAGAGTTCCGAACTCTCTTAGAGTTCGGAACTCTTATCTTGATTCTATTTAAAAGCGGTTTCGCTTAATCCATCACCCGATAGTTTAAGGCGTTCCATATATTCGGGAACCGGCTTTCCGGTTAGTTTATCAACATACAGTTTTGCTAAATACATTCCTAGCATAAACCCATGTCCGCGTAAACCTGTCATCAATCCAAGTTCAGGGTCAACAACGTAGCGTGGCTCGGTGTAATATCCCGACCAAACTGCTTGAAATCCTACCGATGAAAGCTCTGGTATCCAATTAACAAATACTTCCGATACAATTTCTAAAAACTCTTTACTATTTACCTTTAAATTTTTACCAGTTTCTAATGATTCAACTGCCGGCGAAGCGCAACCAATAATTTGCCCTGTTTCGCGTAGTTGTTGCCCGTAAACAGCTGAAAAACCTTTATAGTTTCTACGGTCGATAATCATATCTAAAGTATCGCCATTAATACCTAACATTGGCATACGGCGAGTAATAAATGCTTGATGTTTAACTGGGAAAAGTCCAGTTTCAATGCCTAATTTATTTGTAAATTTTTCGGCATTCCAACCTAAAGCATTTACAAAATAATCGCAACGGTATTCAATAAACTCTTTATCGTGAGTGTAAACCAATGCGTAATATTTATTATTTTCTTTGTAAACATCTATTAATTCACAATCTTCGAGAATTGTTCCGCCATTTTTAATTCCAATATTTCTAACATAATCAATTGTGCGACCAGGAGTTGCTTGCCAACAATCGTGAGTTATTAGGGCAGATTTGTATGTATCTAATTTTGGGTTAAAATATGGTGAAATTTCTTTTCTAAAATCTTTTTTATCAACCATATATGCATCTGACCAAGCACGCGAAGCATCTAATGCTTTGTAAGTGGCTTCATCGTGAGCAAAACTAACATATCTTATTGGTTTAAAATCGATATTGTGAACTGCCTGAATATCTTTAAACATCTGCAAATTCTGACGTGCAATATCCGAAATTTCGGGAACAGAAAATGCTGGACGACCACCGGCAATATTGCGCCACGAAGCTCCTCTGTCGTAATTTACTAAAACCGGTTTCATACCTGCTTCGGCAAAATATTGTAATAAAGCACTTCCGGCAATACCACCACCTGCTATTAACACCTGAACATCAATACGTTTTGTTGGTTTCCCATTAATATTAGTAATAATTTTTTCGGCTTTATT
>CAZRCF010000034.1:0-6117 GCA_964598505.1 uncultured Lentimicrobiaceae bacterium
TAATAAAATTGTGCCAATTGAAATTACTGTTAATAATGATAATTGTTTCATACGTTTAGTTTTTTATTTATTAATTTTATTGTCGTATGGAACTCGCCAATAATATTTCACTTGAGTGAATTTTTTTAATGGCTCGTTTCATAATTTTTGTTTTTTCAACAAATATATAATAATTTAAAAAAAAGTCAAGCAAAAACATCACTTGACTTAAAATTAAATTTACAAAAACTACAAACATTTTTTTGTTCGTCTCTACTGCCTACGGTAAAAAATCATAATATAATAAAGCAAAGTTGCCAATGAGCCTAAAGCTGCAACTACATAAGTTCGTGCTGCCCATTTTAATGCATCTTTTGCTTGCTCATTTTCAATACCTGAAGTCATTCCAGTATCATTTAACCACACTAAAGCCCTATTTGATGCATTATATTCTACCGGCAAGGTAATGAAGGTAAATAGAGTTGTTAATGCAAACAATGCAATTCCAATAAGCAATAGTGTAGGAAATACATTTATTAATAAAATACCTGCTAACAATATCCATTGAACAAAACTTGAGCTTACACTAACTACAGGAACTAAAGCAGAACGCATTTCGAGATAAGAATAAGCAGTAGCATGCTGAACAGCATGTCCACATTCGTGAGCAGCAACTGCAGCAGCAGACACATTTCGCCCTTCGTAAACTGATCTGCTTAAATTTATAGTCTTTGTTGCCGGATTATAATGATCTGTTAATTCACCTTCAACAGAAACTACTTTAACATCGTAAATACTATTATCTCGAAGCATTTTTTCGGCTACTTCGCAACCATTTAATCCAGAACTTAGTGGAGTTTTTGAATATTTTTTAAATTTTGATTTTAATTGTGAGCTAACAGCCAAACTAATAAGCATAAATATGCCAAATATAATCCATTCACCATACATAAATCCCATAATATTTGTTTTTTAAAGGTTATTTTATTAATTTATCAAATAGTTTACCAAATTTAAAAAATGACTTTTTGTCATATAAAACTGACATTGACTCGATGAATTCGTATAATTTAAAAAGGCAGGAAAAAATCCTGCCTTTTTAAATTTAATTATATTTTTATGCTTCTGCTTTAGGGTAACCAATATTCATAGGGTATCCTTCAAAGCCTTCGGTATCTTTAATTGCTCCATGAATAGATTCATATTTGGAAATATTATCTTGTAAAGCTCTTAAAAGTCTTTTAGCATGATGAGGAGTAAGAATAATACGAGCCTTAACATTGCCTTTCGGAACGCCCGGCATTAATTTTACAAAGTCGAGAATAAACTCAGCATTTGAGTGTGTAATTATTGCAAGGTTTGAATATATTCCTTCAGCAATTTCTTCGCTTAATTGAATATTTAAAGCATTGTCGTTTTCTGGTTCTTGTGTCATAATTTTTTATTTTAGCTCTTTTTAGATGCAATTAATTTTTCGTGTTCTTCAACTGATGAAACAATAATGTTTTCATAATCGCGCAGACCAGTACCAGCAGGTATTAAATGACCAACAAGAACGTTTTCCTTCAAGCCAAGTAGTTTGTCAGATTTTGCGTTTATAGCAGCTTCTGTAAGTACTTTTGTTGTTTCTTGGAATGATGCAGCTGATAAGAAACTACGAGTCTGTAAAGAAGCACGAGTAATACCTTGAAGCACTTGAACAGCAGTAGCCGGTTTTGCATCGCGATAAACAATTAATTTTTTATCTTTACGTTTAAGAATTGAATTTTCGTCACGTAATTTTCTTACACTAATTATTTGTCCAGGAATTAAGATAGTAGAATCACCATTATCGATAATTACTTTTTTATCGTAAATCCATTCGTTTTCTTGTTGGAAATCAAGCTTATTAACAAGTTCTCCTTCAAGGAATTTAGTATCACCTTGATCTTCAATTAATACTTTTCGCATCATTTGACGAACAATAACCTCAAAGTGTTTATCATTAATTTTCACACCTTGCAAACGATATACTTCTTGAATTTCATTAACAATATATTCTTGAACTTTCATTGGTCCTTTAATAGCCAGAATATCAGCAGGAGCAATAGCACCTTCGGATAGTGAAGTACCAGCTTTTACAAAGTCGTTTTCTTGAGCAAGAATTTGTTTTGATGTGTGAACAAGATATTTCTTTTCTTCACCGGTTTTTGAAGTAATAACAACTTCACGATTACCTCTTTTTAATTTTTTATTAAAGGTAACAACACCATCAATTTCAGCAACTACAGCAGGATCGCTAGGATTACGAGCTTCAAAAAGTTCTGTTACACGTGGCAAACCACCAGTAATATCACCAGATTTTCCGAAAGTACGTGGAATTTTTACAAGAATATCACCAGCATTGATTTTTGAACCTTCTTCAACTACAATATGTGAATTAACAGGAATATCATAAGCTTTAATTAATTCGCTATCGTTAGAGTTAATTTTAATTACCGGATTTTTAGTTTTTTGACGACTTTCGATAATAACTTTTTCGTGGTAACCAGTTTGTTCATCTGTTTCAACACGATATGTTATACTTTCAATAATATCTTCAAATTTAATTTTTCCAGATACTTCTGATAAAATAACAGCATTAAAAGGATCCCATTCGGCTATTAAATTACCAGCCTTAACTATATCTCCATTGCTAAAATATAAACTTGCACCATAAGGAATAAGCGAAGAAGCAAGAATGCTTTTTGTATTTGGATCAACAATACGCATTTCTGCAGAACGACCAATTACAACTTGATATTTTTTACCTTCTTTATTTGAATAATTTACCGAGCGTAACTCGTCAATTTCTAAAATACCTTCATATTTTGCTTTAATCGATGATGAAACACCAACATTACCAGCAACCCCCCCAACGTGGAAAGTACGAAGTGTAAGTTGAGTTCCTGGCTCACCAATTGATTGTGCAGCAACTACACCAACAGCCTCGCCTTTTTGTACTAATTTTGCAGTAGCCAAATTTCTACCATAGCACTTAGCACAAACGCCTAATTTTGATTCGCAAGTTAATACCGAGCGAATTTCAATTTCTTCCAAAGGAGATTCATCAATAACTGTAGCAACTTCTTCTGTTATTTCACTACCGGCTTTAACAATTAATTCGCCTGTTTGTGGATGATAAATATCATGTAAAGATACTCTACCGAGAATTCTATCAAAAAGTGTTTCAACAATATCTTCATTTTTCTTTAAAGCTCCAACCATTAAACCACGTAAAGTTCCACAGTCTTCTTCATTTACAATTACATCTTGTGAAACATCAACCAAACGACGAGTAAGATACCCTGCATCAGCTGTTTTTAAAGCAGTATCAGCCAAACCCTTACGAGCACCGTGTGTAGAAATAAAGTATTCGAGAACTGAAAGCCCTTCTTTAAAGTTTGATAAGATTGGATTTTCAATAATTTCGCCTCCCGATGCACCTGCTTTTGACGGTTTAGCCATCAAACCACGCATACCAGATAACTGACGAATTTGCTCTTTAGAACCACGAGCACCAGAATCTAACATCATGTAAACTGAATTAAATCCTTGTCGGTCGTGCGATAATTTATCTAATAAAATTCGACTTAACTTAGCATTTGTATGTGTCCAAATATCAATAATTTGGTTATATCTTTCATTATTTGTAATGAAACCCATATTGTAATTTGAAAGTACTTCTTCCACTTCATTATTAGCATCAGCAACCATTGTTGCTTTTTCTGCAGGAATTAAAACATCTCCAAGATTAAATGATAAACCACCTTTAAATGCCATCATAAATCCTAAATCTTTAATGTCATCTAAAAATTTAGCAGTACTTGCAGTTCCAGTATCTTTCAATATCGAACTAATTATATCTCTAAGTGATTTTTTTGTAAGAAGTTCATTAATATATCCATATTCTGAAGGAACAACTTGATTAAACAAAACTCTACCAACTGTGGTTTCAATCATTTTTAAATCGCCAGTTCCATCAAAATTAACTTTACATTTTATATGAGCGTGTAAATCAATTTTACCAGTATTATAAGCAATTATAACCTCTTCAGCAGAATAGAAAATTTGATTTTCGCCATTAACAACTAAATCACCTTCACTTCTACGACCTTTAGTAATATAGTAAAGACCAAGAACCATGTCTTGAGAAGGAACAGTAACAGGTGCTCCATTAGCTGGGTTGAGTATATTATGAGATGCTAACATTAATAGTTGGGCTTCCAAAACGGCAGCATTTCCAAGAGGAACGTGAACAGCCATTTGGTCACCATCAAAGTCGGCATTAAATGCAGTACAAACTAATGGGTGTAAACGAATTGCTTTACCTTCAACTAATTTTGGTTGAAATGCCTGAATACCTAAACGGTGCAATGTAGGAGCACGGTTAAGCATAACAGGATGTCCTTTAAGAATACTTTCAAGAATATCCCAAATTACTGAATCTTTTCTGTCAACAATTTTTTTAGCAGATTTAACAGTTTTAACAATTCCACGTTCAAGTAATTTACGGATAATAAATGGTTTGAATAATTCGGAAGCCATTTCTTTTGGCAATCCACACTCGTTAAGCTTTAGTTCTGGTCCAACAACAATAACCGAACGACCTGAATAATCGACACGTTTACCAAGTAAATTTTGACGGAAACGTCCTTGTTTACCTTTTAAGCTATCTGATAATGATTTTAATGGTCTGTTCGATTCAGTTTTTACTGAACTTGCTTTACGAGAATTATCAAACAGTGAATCAACAGCTTCTTGTAACATACGTTTTTCGTTACGCATAATTACATCAGGAGCTTTAATTTCGATAAGTCGTTTTAAACGATTATTACGAATAATAACACGACGATACAAATCGTTTAAGTCTGATGTAGCAAAACGTCCGCCATCAAGTGGAACTAACGGTCTGAGTTCTGGCGGAATAACTGGTACAACATTTACAATCATCCATTGAGGAAGATTAGTATATCTTTTGTTAGCTTCGCGGAACGACTCATAAACATGAAGACGTTTTAGTAAATCTTGTTTACGTTGTTGCGAAGTTTCTTTACTTGCCTTATCGCGAAGTTCGAAAGATTCGGCATCTAAATCAATATTAGCAAGCATTGTATGTAATGCATCAGCTCCCATTTTAGCAATAAACTTATTTGGGTCGCTATCATCTAATAATTGATTATCTTTTGGAAGTCTATCGATTATTTCAAAATATTCTTCTTCGGAAAGCAAATCATTTTTGTTGATACCTTCACTACCAACAATACCAGCTTGAACAACTACGTATTTTTCGTAATAAATAATTGAATCTATTGCCTTAGAATTAAGACCAATAAGTGCTCCAATTTTGTTAGGTAATGAACGGAAAAACCAAATATGAGCAACAGGAACCACGAGTTGAATGTGTCCCATACGCTCACGACGCACTTTTCTTTCGGTAACTTCAACTCCACATCGGTCGCAAATAATACCTTTGTATCGAATTCGTTTATATTTACCGCAGTGACATTCCCAGTCTTTTGTAGGACCGAAAATACGTTCACAAAACAAACCATCGCGTTCTGGTTTATATGTTCTATAATTAATTGTTTCAGGTTTTAGCACTTCTCCTCTAGATTGCTCTAGTATCGATTCAGGTGATGCTAAACTGATAATTATTTGCGAAAACTCTTTTTTGACGTTTAAGTCTCTTCTGAATGCCATATTTTTATAATATGTTGAATACAAATTATCAAAAATGATTGCTCAACAAATTATTCATTTGCCGAGCAGTCATTTATTTTATTCGAAAGTTACGTTAAGGCATAATCCTCTTAATTCGTGAACCAATACATTAAAGGATTCAGGAATGCCTGGTGTAGGCATATTTTCACCTTTAACAATTGCTTCGTAAGCCTTAGCGCGACCAATAACATCATCTGATTTAACAGTTAGTATTTCTTGCAGTATATTAGCTGCACCAAATGCTTCGAGTGCCCAAACTTCCATTTCTCCAAAACGTTGACCTCCAAATTGAGCTTTACCTCCAAGTGGTTGTTGTGTAATAAGAGAATATGGACCAATGGAACGTGCGTGCATTTTATCATCAACCATGTGGTGAAGTTTAATCATATAAACATA
>CAZRCF010000034.1:6217-14291 GCA_964598505.1 uncultured Lentimicrobiaceae bacterium
AACGTGCGTGCATTTTATCATCAACCATGTGGTGAAGTTTAATCATATAAACATATCCCACAGTAACAGGTTGATCAAATGCCTCACCTGTTCCACCATCGCAAAGGAAAGTTCTGCCATTTTCAGGCAAATCAGCCTTTACAAGATAGCTGTTAATTTCTTCAATAGAAGCTCCATCGAAGATAGGTGTTGCAAAAGACATTCCGAGACGTTTTCCTGCCCAACCTAAAACAGTTTCGTAAATCTGTCCTAAATTCATACGAGAAGGAACACCAAGTGGATTTAATACTATATCAACAGGAGTACCATCTTCTAAGAATGGCATATCCTCTTCACGCACAATTTTCGCAACAATACCTTTATTTCCGTGACGTCCTGCCATTTTGTCGCCGACTTTAAGTTTACGTTTTTGAGCAACATAAACTTTTGCCATTTGAACAATACCGCTTGGTAATTCATCGCCAACAGTAGCAACAAAACTATCACGCATAAATTTACCTTGCAATTCACGGGCTTTAACACTAAAGTTATTTAATAATGTTGAGATTTGCTTATTTGTGTAATCATCATTAGTCCAATCTAATGGATTTACATTATTAAAATCGATAGCTGCAAGTAATTTTGTTGTAAATTTAACTCCTTTTGCAATTAATACTTCTTTGTAGTTTGTACTAACGTCATTAGCAGTTTTTCCATCAAGAATTACAAAAAGTTTATCAATAAGAATATCTTTAAGTTTTTGATAATCATTTTTATAAATAATTTCAATTTCATTAACGATATCTTTTTCTTTTGAACGAGCTTTTTTATCTTTTATGCTTCGTGAAAATAATTTTTTATTTACAACAACACCTTTCATAGAAGGAGGTGCTTTTAGTGATGCATCTTTAACATCACCAGCTTTATCGCCAAATATTGCACGTAGTAATTTTTCTTCAGGAGTTGGATATGATTCACCTTTTGGGGTAATTTTTCCAATCAGAATATCACCTTCGTTTACTTCAGCTCCAATGCGAATTAAACCATTTTCGTCTAAGTCTTTTGTTGCTTCGGCACTAACATTAGGAATATCATTTGTAAGTTCTTCAATACCACGTTTGGTATCTCTAACTTCAAGGGTAAATTCTTCAATATAAATTGAAGTAAAAATATCTTCTTTTACGATTTTTTCAGAAATAACAATTGCATCTTCAAAGTTATAACCTTTCCAAGGCATAAAAGCAACCATTAAATTACGCCCAAGTGCAAGTTCTCCACCTTGAGTAGCGTATCCTTCGCAAAGCACTTGACCTTTAGTAACTTTATCACCCTTACGAACTATTGGTCGAAGGTTTACACAAGTACTTTGATTTGTGCGATGAAATTTGGTTAAAAAATATGATTTTAAGGGTTCTTCAAAAACAACAAGTTCTTCTTCCTTAGTCCAATGGTATTTAATTCTAATTTCATTTGCATCAACATATTCAACAACTCCCTCGCCTTCTGCATTAATTAATACTCTAGAATCTTGAGCCACTCTTGCTTCAAGACCAGTACCAACTATTGGTGCTTCAGGATTTAAAATTGGAACAGCTTGACGCATCATATTAGAACCCATCAAAGCACGGTTAGCATCATCATGTTCCAAGAACGGAATCAATGATGCAGCAATAGATGCAATTTGATTAGGAGCAATATCAATTAAATCTAAATCTTTACCTGTAACTATTGGGAAATCGGCTAAATTTCTTGCTTTAACATGAACTTCGGTAATTTTACCATTGCTTTCATAAGCAGTATTAGCTTGAGCAATTGTTTTATTTTCTTCTTCCTCAGCACTTAAATATATCGGTTTATCGTTTAATTGAATTTTTCCGTCAGTAACTTTCCTATATGGAGTTTCAATAAAACCAAGATGATTAATTTTAGCATAAACGCAAAGTGAAGATATAAGACCAATGTTAGGTCCTTCAGGAGTTTCAATAGTACACAAACGTCCATAATGAGTATAGTGAACGTCACGCACTTCAAAACCAGCTCTTTCGCGAGACAAACCACCAGGTCCTAAAGCAGAAATACGTCTTTTGTGAGTAATTTCTGATAATGGATTGGTTTGATCCATAAATTGTGAAAGCTGATTAGTTCCAAAGAAAGAGTTAATAACCGATGATAATGTTTTAGCATTAATTAAATCGATAGGTTTAAAAACTTCATTGTCTCTAACATTCATACGTTCACGAATTGTACGAGCCATACGAGCTAAACCTACGCCAAATTGGGAATAAAGTTGCTCGCCAACAGTACGAACACGACGATTACTAAGGTGGTCAATATCATCAACCTCAGTTTTAGCATTAATAAGTTCAATTAAATGTTTTATTATTGAAACAATATCTTCACGAGTAAGAATTTTAGTTTCAATAGGAACATCTAATTTAAGTTTTTTATTTATTCTGTATCTTCCAACATCACCTAAATCGTATCTTTTGTCAGAGAAAAAAAGTTTATCTAACACACCTCGGGCGGTTTCTTCATCGGGTGGAGCAGCATTTCGCAGTTGGAAATATATATATTCTATTGCTTGTTTTTCGGAGTTAGTAGGGTCTTTATGAAGCGTGTTAAAAATAATCGAATAATCGATGCTTGTATCTTCTTCTTTATGAATTAGAATTGTTTTAATATCAGCATCAATAATCTGATCAATATGTTCTGGTTCTAAAATTGTTTCTCTATTGATAATAACTTCAGTACGTTCAATGGATACAACTTCACCTGTTTCTTCATCAACAAAATCTTCGAGCCATGAACGAACAACACGAGCAGCTAGTTTTTGTCCAATTACTTTCTTTAAATTTACTTTTGAAACTTTAATTTCTAAAGCCATATCGAATATTTGGAGTATATCTTTATCTGATTCGAATCCAATAGCTCTAAGTAAAGTAGTAACTGGCAATTTCTTTTTACGGTCGATGTAAGCATACATCACGTTATTAATATCAGTGGTAAATTCTATCCACGAACCTTTGAAAGGTATTACGCGAGCAGAATACAACTGAGTTCCATTAGCATGTTTCGTTGTTCCGAAAAACACGCCTGGAGAACGATGTAACTGAGAAACAATTACACGTTCGGCACCATTTATTACAAATGAACCACGTGGAGACATATATGGAATCATTCCAAGATAAACATCTTGAACGATAGTTTCAAAGTCTTCGTGATCTTCATCAGTGCAAAATAGCTTTAATTTTGCTTTTAATGGCACACTATACGTTAATCCACGCTCTACACATTCATCAATAGAATATCGAGGTGGATCAATAAAATAATCTAAAAATTCTAATACAAAATTATTTCTTGCATCTGTTATAGGAAAGTTTTCTGCGAAAACTTTATAAAGCCCTTCGTATGCTCTGTTTTCTGATGTAGTATCCAATTGAAAAAATTCCTGAAAGGATTTTAATTGAATATCTAAAAAATCAGGATAATCCAGAGTTTGAATTGATGCAAAACTGAATCTATTGTTTTTTGTTTTAGCCAAGGCTTTAAGTTTTATGGTTTGTAAGTACGATAAATAAAAAAATAATTAACCAATAAATACAGACCCAAATTATCTGCGAAGATATTAGGTCTGTATTTATTAATTTTGATTAATTTTCTTTACTTAACTTCAACTTCAGCTCCAGCTTCTTCAAGCGCTTTTCTTAGAGCTTCAGCTTCGTCTTTAGCAACACCTTCTTTAATTGGTTTTGGTGCAGCATCTACAAGTTCTTTTGCTTCTTTTAATCCAAGACTGGTAAGTTCTTTAACTAATTTAACAACAGCTAATTTGCTTGCGCCAGCTGCTTTTAAAATAACGTCAAAAGAAGTTTTTTCTTCAGCTGCATCAGCCGAAGCAGCAGGTCCAGCAGCAGCAACAGCAACAGCTGCAGCAGCAGGCTCAATACCATACTCATCTTTTAATATTTTAGCTAATTCGTTAACGTCTTTTACAGTTAGGTTAACTAATTGTTCTGCTAAAGTTTTTAAATCTGCCATTTTATTTTGTTTTTAATTGTTTATAATTTTTATTTTTTTATTCTGGTTTGTCGCAAAGTGTTTTTACAACACCTGCAATTGTTCTTTCACCGGATTGAAGAGCAGACATAACATTACGTACAGGCGACTGTAGTAATCCTATGATTTCACCAATTAGCTCATCTTTAGACTTGATTGAAATTAATGAATCAAGTTGGTTATCTCCGATGTAAATATTCTCTTCAACATACGCAGCTTTTAATGCAGGAATCGCTTTTTTACCACGAAACTCTTTTATTATTTTAGCTGGAGTATTATTGATATTCGACAACATGATTGATGTACTACCATGAAGAACCGGATATATTTCTGAAAAATCAGTTTCTGTTAAATCCATTGCTCTTTTAAGCATTGTATTTTTAACTACTTTTAATTTTACATCTCTTTTAAAACACAAGCGACGTAAAGCATTAGAAGCTTCAACTGTTAAATTAGAAATATCAGTTACATACACGTATTTGTACCCAGTCAGGTCTTGAACGATTGAATCAATATTTTGACTCTTTTCTTCTTTTTTCATGATTTTTTGACCTCTGTGTTAATTTATAATGTAACTGATTTAGGATCAACTTGTATGCCCGGACTCATTGTTGAAGACAAATAAATGCTTTTAACATAAGTACCTTTTGCAGCTGTTGGTTTAAGTTTAATAATAGTTTGGTATATTTCTCTTGCATTATCGCTAATTTTATCATTCTCGAATGATACTTTTGCAACAGATGCGTGAATAATACCAAATTTATCAACTTTAAAATCAATTTTACCAGCTTTTACATCGGTAACTGCTTTTCCAACTTCCATTGTAACAGTACCAGCTTTAGGGTTAGGCATAAGTCCGCGAGGACCAAGAACTTTACCAAGAGCACCTATTTTAGGCATAATACTTGGCATAGTGATTATTACATCAATATCAGTCCATCCTTCTTTAATTTTTTGGATATATTCATCCAAACCGTAGTAGTCAGCACCTGCTGCTTTTGCTTCTTCCTCCTTATCGGGAGTGCAAAGAACTAAAACACGTACTGTTTTTCCTGTTCCATGAGGTAAAGTAACAACTCCACGTACCATTTGATTTGCTTTTCGAGGATCTACGCCCAATCGAACGTCGATATCTACTGAAGAATCAAATTTTGTATATGAAATTTTCTTTACTACATCAATTGCATCTGCAAGGGAATAAACAGCGTTTTTGTCGTATTTAGCCAAAGCGTCTTTACGTTTTTTTGATAATTTAGCCATTTAGATCTTTTTGTTTAAATTACTAATTTAAAGGATTTTCGCCTTTAACTGTTATTCCCATACTTCTTGCTGTTCCAGCAACCATGCTCATAGCAGAGTCAACTGTAAAACAGTTTAAGTCGTTCATTTTGCTTTCAGCAATCGCTTGTACTTGTTCCCACGAAACTGAAGCAACTTTATTTCTATTTGGCTCTTTTGAACCTTTAGAAAGTTTAGCTACTTCCATGAGTTGTACAGCTACTGGTGGAGTTTTAATGATAAAATCAAACGATTTATCTTTATAAACAGAAATAATTACAGGTATCACTTTCCCTGCGGAATCTTGAGTACGTGCGTTAAACTGTTTACAAAACTCCATGATGTTCACACCCTTAGATCCTAATGCCGGACCTACTGGAGGTGAAGGGTTAGCTGCACCACCTTTAATCTGCAATTTTATAAATGCTGCGATTTCCTTTGCCATGGTTTTTTTGCGATTATTTGATTATTGATAATTAAGCCTTGTTACGATTCCTTTTCAACTTGCATAAAACTGAGTTCTAAAGGAGTTTTCCGACCGAAGATTTTAACCATTACTTTTAGTTTTTTCTTCTCATCGTTAATTTCCTCAATAACGCCGGTAAAGCTATTGAAAGGTCCATCGATTACTTTTACAGATTCGCCAATAATAAAAGGTGTTGTTAATTCTTCTTTCATTTCTAAAAGCTCATCAACTTTGCCTAATATTCTATTTACTTCGGCTGGTCTAAGCGGAACAGGTTCATTTTTGGAGCCCAGGAAGCCCAATACATCAGGAATATGACGTAAAAGGTGAGCAACTTCACCAGTAAGATCTGCTTCTACTAACACGTATCCGGGGAAGTAGTTTCTTTCTTTACTGATTTTTTTTCCATTACGGATTTGATAAACCTTTTCTGTTGGTATAAGAATACGACTAACAAAAGACTCATAATTTAAACGAGTAACTTCGCTTTCAATATATGATTTAACTTTTTTTTCTTTTCCGGTAATAGCTCTTAACACATACCATTTTTGCCCTAATTCATTCATATTCAACCAAATAAAAGTAACTTTTGATAATGTAACTACACAAAGTAAAAATACTTAGAACAATTTATATATTTGTTCTAATGAAGTGCTCAAAGTAATGTCAATTACGAATACTACCACTGCAATTATCAGCGATGCAATTGATACCACAAGTGCACTATTTTGTAAATCACTCCATGAAGGCCAAGAAACTTTATTTATTAGTTCGTCGTAACTTTCCTTAACGTAGTTTATTATTTTAGCCATATTTTTAAAAATTTGCACGGGAGGAAGGATTCGAACCCTCAACCAATGGTTTTGGAGACCACTACTCTACCAATTGAGCCACTCCCGTATAATAAAGAAGTGAACAAACACCTCTTTATTTATAATTTATTTATTTGTCAAGGATTTCTGTTACCTGACCAGCACCTACTGTACGACCACCTTCACGAATAGCGAAGCGTAAGTTTAAGTTTAATGCTATTTCAGAAATCAACATAACATCAATAGTTAAGTTATCGCCTGGCATACACATTTCAACACCAGCTGGAAGAGTTACTTCACCAGTAACATCAGTGGTACGGAAATAGAATTGAGGACGGTATTTGTTATGGAATGGAGTATGACGTCCACCTTCTTCTTTTTTCAAGATATAAACCTCAGCTTTGAAGTGTTTGTGAGGATTAACAGAACCTGGTTTTGCAATAACCATACCACGACGGATAGCATCTTTGTCGATACCACGTAATAATAGACCTACGTTATCGCCAGCTTCACCATAATCAAGAATTTTGCGGAACATTTCAACACCAGTTACTACAGATGTTAATTTTTCAGCGCCTAAACCTATGATATCAACTTTATCGCTAGAGTTAATAACACCAGTTTCAATACGACCGGTAGCAACAGTACCACGACCAGTAATTGAAAATACGTCTTCAACTGGCATTAAGAATGGTTTGTCGATATCGCGTGGAGGAAGTGGAATAAAAGTATCCACAGCTTCCATTAATTCCATAATTGAAGGAACCCATTTTGGGTCGCCATTAAGACCACCTAAAGCAGAGCCACGAATAACAGGTGTAGCATCACCATCGAAACCATAAAATGATAGAAGTTCACGAACTTCCATTTCAACAAGGTCAAGTAATTCTTCATCATCAACCATGTCAACTTTATTCATGAAAACAACAAGTTTAGGCACACCAACTTGACGAGCTAAAAGGATGTGTTCTCTAGTTTGAGGCATTGGTCCGTCCGTAGCAGCAACAACTATAATAGCACCGTCCATTTGAGCAGCACCAGTAACCATGTTTTTAACGTAGTCAGCGTGACCCGGACAGTCAACGTGTGCATAGTGACGCGAAGCTGTTTGGTATTCAACGTGTGCTGTATTAATAGTAATACCACGTTCTTTTTCTTCTGGTGCATTGTCGATAGAATCGAACGAACGTAACTCAGAAAGTCCTTTTTTTGCTAATACTGTTGTAATAGCAGCGGTCAAAGTTGTTTTACCGTGGTCTACGTGACCAATGGTACCTACGTTAACGTGAGGTTTCGACCTGTCAAATTTTTCTTTTGCCATAACTCAAAGATTATTTTAAAAATTAATTATATGTTTTATAAAAGCTACAAAGTTGAGCTGTTGATGAGAATTGAACTCGCGACCTCTTCCTTACCAAGGAAGTGCTCTACCACTGAGCTACAACAGCAATAAAAAGAGCAAAATTCTATTACCAAAAAATAA
>CAZRCF010000034.1:14301-14688 GCA_964598505.1 uncultured Lentimicrobiaceae bacterium
CAGTCACGTGAAACGATCTCGTATGCCGTCTTCTGCTTGAAAAAAAAAAAAAAATCAGGAGACCGCGCGTTCTATCCAAAAACCAAAAAAAAAGAAGAAACACCGCAATGTTTCTTCTTTTTTTTAATGAGCGAAAGACGGGACTCGAACCCGCGACCCTCAGCTTGGAAGGCTAATGCTCTATCAACTGAGCTACTTTCGCGATTTTGATGTGATAATGTGGTAATGTGATAATATGATGATTAATACATAAATATATTTTTTCATCACATCATCATATCAACTCATCATCTCATCTATTTGTGGGCAGTGAAGGATTCGAACCTCCGAAGTCGAAAGACAGCTGAGTTACAGTCAGCCCCAGTTGGCCACTTTGGTAACTACCCA
>CAZRCF010000035.1:0-14424 GCA_964598505.1 uncultured Lentimicrobiaceae bacterium
AAAGAAAGAGGGTTAGATATTGTGTTATTTAAAAAGATATTACAATATTAAATATTACTGCACAGCCTCAAACCGCAATAAACCAAAAAAACGATAATAGTAAAAAAAACATTGGTAACAAAAAGGGTTATTAATGTTTTTTTTTGTGTTTTAATAATGCCCTTTAGCGGATAGAATAAAAACGATGTTATCGGTTACTTCATAAACAAGCCTGTGTTCTTTGTTTATTCTTCGAGACCAACATCCAATAAGCGAATGTTTAAGTGGTTCGGGTTTACCAATACCAGTTAACGGATGATGTGCCAGTTCTTCCAGAAACAACGTTATTTTGTTAATAACAGCTTTATTGCCTGATTTTTTATGTAGCCTTATATCTTCTTTGGCTTGTTCAGAAAAGCGTAAGATGTAGCTACTCATAAGCTGTCAATAAATGCTTTAAGGTCTTCCTGCTTTACTTCAGTGAACTTTCCTTGAGCAATTTGTTTTTTACTTTTCATTATTTTATCTACAAAATAAGGATTATAGCTTTCTTCTTTAGTCACCTCAAATTTTATTTTAAGAGCCTGCATAAAAGCCTTTAATGCCAAAACTTGCTCATTTGTTTTCGGATGTGCAATAAATATATTTTCTGTTTGCATAGTTTAATTGTTTTATAGTGCGGCAATATTTTTTTGAAAGAAGTCTTTAAATTTTTTACAAAAATACAAAATATAAATAAGTATGTCAATAAATGTATTTTTTATTGAAAAGGTTAATGATACTTGGTAAAAAAGAGGGTAATGCAAAAAAGGTAACTGGTACAAGGTAACTGGTACATGAAAAAACTATTATTTACAAAAAATTTACAGTAACCAAAAAAGTTATCAACAAATTTAATTTTTTAATAATGACCTTTAAGTGAATAAATATAAAGGGTGCTATTTTCAATATTATAAACAAAACGGTTAATTTTATCAATTCTGCGAGACCATTTTCCGGTGAGATGGTGTTTTAAAGGCTCAGGGTTTCCTATTCTTTTGTAAGGGTCTTTTACAATAGCTTCTTTAAGTTCTGAAATTCTATTTTGTATAGCGTTGTTTTTTGTTTTTTTCTAAAACTCAATATGTTTAATAGCTGTTTCTGACAATACTAATTCCATAAGTTATCAAAACTATCAGATGAGATTTTTACGCTTTTTCCATTTTTAATTTCATTTTCGGCGTTTAAAACCATATTTACAAATTCTGTATTATAAGGTTCTTCTTTTTTAGTAATCTCAAATTTAATTTTAAGGGCTTTTAATAAAGTCTTTAAAACAGTTATTTGCTCATTATTAGAAGGATGTGCAATAAATATATTTTCTGTTTGCATAGTTTAATTATTTTATAATGTAGCAATATTTTTTTGAAAAAAGTCTTTAAATTTTTTTACAAAAATACAAAATATAAATAAATTAGTCAATAAAAGTAATTTTTTAGTTTATAAATAACTATTATTGCTAATCTAATAAACAAAAAAAATGAGTTTCAAAAACTTTTATATTACTAAAATTACAGAGTTTTAAAAGTTGAAAAAGGACTTTTTTTTCTACTGAAAATAGTTTTACTTCCTTTTAAACAACAATAAAGAACTTTGCTGAATAATAATCCCCAAAGAAATAAATAACAAACCAATAAGTGTTGAAATAGCAATATTTTCGCCAATGATAAAATGAATAAATATTAATGATAAAAAAGGAGATAAAAATATTAATTGGCTTACTTTATCCGCTCTTGCCGAATATTTTAAAGCCAATAACCAAAAAACAAAAGTTATACTCATTTCAAAAATACCAATGTAAACAATTGCCGGTAAACTTACAAAGCTAAATTTAGATAAATCGGAAAAAAACAGCATTAAAATACCAGAAAATAAACTACCCGACAAAAAATTTAAAAATAATTTTACTACATCATCTTTTTTATCTTTTACATTATAAATCCAAAATAATGCCCAAATAACCGAACTTCCAATAGCAAGTATATCACCTAATGCGTTGCTAAAGCTAAATTCCATTGGGTTTCCTTTAGTAGAAATAATAAAAATACCCGCAAAGCTAACTAAAACAGCTATCATACTTTTTAATGTTAGCGATTGTTTTAACAATGGAATAGCTAATAAAACAAGCATTACGGGCCAAGTATAGTTTAGTGTCATCGCCTCCTGTGCAGGAAGTAGCGAATAAGCTTTAAACAAAACTGTATAGTATAAAAATGGATTCAAAAAGCCAAGCAATAATGAATGCAATAACGAAACACGCTGTATTTTTCTAATTAAGAACAATTTTTTTTGAAATAATAAAATCAGAAATAAAATCAAACACGAAATTGAAGACGAAAAGAACAATAATTGAAGAAAATCACAATTTTGCAAAGCAATTTTAAACGCTGTAGCTACCGTTGACCAGCAAATTACTGCCATAATAGCATATATGTATGCTTTTTTTTGTTTAGACATATAGAGTTTATTTTTATTCGTCAAAAGTAAAAGTAATTTTGATATAATACATAAATCCGAAAGGAAAATACTAACACATTGATAGTCATCAGATGACTTAAAATGCAATTATGAATACAAACAGCTTATTTTCAATTAGTCATCAGATGACTTGCTAATATAAGGATAATTAAGCATTCAGGGTAAACTTTATGATTTTTAACTGGAAATTGCTATTTTTCAATTTGTAAAAAAATATTATTTTTGCTAACTAATCAAAATTGAAAAAAATGAAAAAATTTATTTTTATTTTTGGAGTTATATTTTTGAGCGCTATAGCAAAAGGGCAAAATAAGCCAAATATTGAATGGGTTGATATTCCTGCCGGTACTTTTACAATGGGCAGCCCCGAGAGTGAAATTGATAGAGTTTTTGATGAGGTGCAACATCAAGTAACAGTTAGTGCTTTTAAAATGAGTAAGTACGAAATTACTTTTGAGCAGTATGATTTGTTTTGCGATGCAACAGGAAGAATTAAGCCAAGCGATGAAGGTTGGGGAAGAGATAATCGACCAGTAATAAATGTTAGTTGGAACGATGCTGCTGCTTTTGCTCAATGGATGGGCTGCCGCTTACCAACCGAAGCAGAGTGGGAATACGCTTGTAGAGCTGGAACCACATCACCATTTAACACAGGTAATTGCTTTAAGAAGTTACAAGTTAATTATTATGGTGAGCATCCTTATAGTAATTGCGATACAACAGAATATAACGGAAAAACTACACCTGTTGGCAGCTTTTTTCCAAATGCATTTGGATTATACGATATGCACGGAAATGTTTGGGAATGGTGTAACGATTGGTATGAAAAATATCAAACCACATCACAAAACAATACTCAAGGAACAAAAACAGGCACAGAAAAGGTTAGTCGTGGTGGTAGCTGGTTTAGCTATGCCGCCGACTGCCGAAGTGCTAACCGCTTTGTAAACGAACCAAATACTAAACTTATTACTATTGGTTTTCGTATAGTTTTATCAGAATAAAATATTTTGTTTTTGTTTTTAGTTAAAATTATGATTTTTATTGTAAATTATAAAAGTCCCGAATTGTATATTTTATTTATATTTGCTTAAATATAACGTATAAAAAAGCTAAATAAGTAAGTTTGCAATAAAAAGTATATATGAGAATATTATGAAAACAGGTAAAAATTCTATAATTTTATTAAGTATTTTGGGATTATTATCGGCTTGGTATTGGTATTCTGGGTTCACAATAATTTCTCAAAAATCACAAAATATTTATGGCTTTATTAGCCTATTAATATTTGCAGCATCACTATTATTTCTTAGAAAAAAAAGTGAAAAAAGTCAGATATTAAAACCATATATATTCATTATTGGAATAAGTGCACTATTTATCCTATTATTTTATTGCTGGAATTTGATTTTTAGGTGGTACAGCGATTTAAGTGGATTTAAAGGTAATATTTTCAGAGGAGCATTTTACAACTTTTTCTCTCCTTTTTATGGACATTTCGATAAAGGAACTATTTCGGGACATCTGCAAATTGTAATTTTTTCTACTATATTTTTAATTTTTGTTTTTATTTTTAGGAAAAATTTACATCAGCAATCAAAAACACAGATAATAATTGGTTTAATTGCTTTACTTATATTTAGTTTTGGATGGAATCAGTCTTTTGAAAAAACTTTTTTAGCTTTCAATTGTCATTATAAAACTTTTGCTTTAGATCTTCCAAAATTCGATTCTGTTCAATATCTATTTAGTCATTACACTCAAGAAATAAACTATTTAAGCATTCACAACAGTCATTATCCACCTGGTAATTTATTAATACTTAAAGTTGAAGAGTTGTATTTGCCTTACCTCGCAAAATCGCTAATCTTTTTAGCTACTTTAATTGCATTATTCCCGCTTTCAAAACTAATGAAGCTCATAAATTTTAGTAAAAGCGAAAGAATTATTTCTTTTATTTTCTATGGAACGAGTGGCGCAATATTATTCTTCCCAAGTATTGATATGTCACCACTAATGATTCCTTTCGCAATTACAGGAATATATTTAATGTTGAAATCTTTTCAAAATCAACATTTTATTTATCCTATTTGCTTTGCTTTCGTTTTGGCGATTTACACTTTTTTTTCATTTATATCATTGGTATTTTGCCTTTTTTGTGCAGTAATTATAATTCATAAATTAATTTTTAAAGAAATTTCAATAAAACAAATATTAAAACTTGGCATTATAAGCCTAATTTCCTTTATATCAATATTTTGGATAATATATTTAACCCTTGATTTCAATATTTTTGAATGCTTTATTTCATCGTTAGCTAACGAAAAAGCTTTAATGAGCTATTCAGGTATTGATAATTTGTCGCGTTATCTTATTATATCAACAGGTAATTTGTTAGCATATATCGGAATTATTGGTATGCCTACAATTGGTATCATTTTTTATGGGTTAAATAATAAAAAGTATTCTATTCCAAATCAATTTAAATCACTTATATACTCATTGCTAACTACTATATTTATTATTAGTTTTTCTAATCAATTCTTTTTAGAAGTAGAACGAATTTGGATTTTTTTAACCCCATTTTGCTTAATTATTTCTGGTTGGTTTGTAGCTCAATTATATAAAGAAGAGAAATACAACTTAGTGTTTTCAATAATATTAGCATCAGTTATTGTTTTAGTATTATTTGGAGTTTATGTTGATCATTGTTATTAAAATGATAGTATTAAAAACCTAAAGCTGAATTCAACCCCAAAATTCAACAAATAAATGCAACTTTGTTTTTGCAAATTTGTTGATTTATATATTTACAATTAGTGTCTTTAGTTATTAGTTGTAAAGTTTCTCTGATTTTCCTTTCCCCTTTATCCTTTCTACTTTTCCCTTTTTCCTTCCCTACCCTTTTCTTCTTCAAAAACAAGGTAAATATCTTCATTATCGCGTTTCATTAAATATTTTTCGCGAGCATATTTTTCTAATTTATCAATGTTACTTACTAAATCGGATGTTGTGCTTTGATTTTCTTTAATTTCATTAAGATAAAACTGTCGCTCTTTTTCCAATTTGCTAATTTCGTTTGAATATTCAAACTGCCTAACAATATTATTTGCATCAAAAACAAACATCCAAACTGCAAATAACACAATTGTAATCAAGTATTTATTTTTCAGAAATTTAATCATGATATTTTTATTTTTTACAAATATACATTCAAAATTAATATCAATAATTAAATTCATAAAATATTATCAAGATTTATCTGTTTATAATTAAAATCATTGGTTATTTGATATAAAATTTACAATTTTTCTATTCATTTTGGTAATGATTTCAAAATTTATGATTATTGTTTAATATTTTAAGAAATTTTAAGAACTTCTAACGGTTTATAACAAATTCAAAAACTAATTTTGCACAAAAAATTTTAATAATTTTAATAAAATGAATAACTACACAGACATTAAAGAATTAAACGAACGCATTCAGCGCGAAAGTGCTTTTATCGATTTAATTACTATTGAAATGGGTAAGTCGATAATTGGTCAAAAACAGATGGTTGAACGATTATTAATAGGTCTTTTGGCTAACGGACACATTTTACTTGAAGGAGTACCCGGTTTAGCAAAAACCTTAGCAATTAAATCGCTTGCAAGCTCAGTAAAAGCAAATTTTAGCCGTATTCAATTTACTCCCGATTTGTTGCCTGCCGATTTAATTGGAACAATGATTTACAGCCAAAAAAAGGAAGAATTTAATGTTCGCAAAGGACCAATTTTTTCAAATTTTATTTTAGCCGATGAAATAAACCGTGCTCCAGCTAAAGTACAAAGTGCTTTATTAGAGGCTATGCAAGAACGTCAGGTTACAATTGGCGAGCAAACATATAAATTAGATGAACCTTTTTTAGTGCTTGCTACACAAAATCCTATCGAACAAGAAGGAACATACCCATTACCGGAAGCACAAGTTGACCGTTTTATGCTTAAAGTAGTAATTGGTTATCCATCAAAAGAAGAAGAAAAACTAATTCTTCGTCAAAATTCAAGTGGTGAACAAGTTCAAATTCAGCCGATGGTTAATACCGAAGACATTATTAAAGCTCGTAAAATTGTAAGAGAAGTTTATGTTGACGAAAAAATAGAAAATTACATTACCGATATTGTTTTTGCAACACGTTATCCCGAGCAATATAATTTAACAAAATTTCAACCAATGATTAGTTTTGGAGCATCGCCACGTGCAAGTATTAACCTTGCTTTAGCTGCAAAAGCGTATGCTTTTATCAAGCGTCGTGGTTATGTTATCCCCGAAGATATTCGTGCAGTTTGTCCCGATGTACTTCGTCATCGTATTGGTTTAACTTATGAAGCCGAAGCCGAAAATGTTACCACTTCCGATATTATTAATGAAATTTTAAATACAGTTGAGGTTCCATAGTAGGGAAAATGTGCTAATGCGATAATGTGATAGTGAGAATTACTTAGTGAGACTCAGTGAACTAAGTGCCTTAGTGGTGAAAAGATACAAGGAAAAAGGTGAAAGTTAAAAGGTAAAAGGAAAAAATGCATTACACTGAACTTAAACAAACTTTAAAAAGAAGCTAATAGCTAAATGCTAATCGCTAAAAACTACTGATTACTGTTTAATTCTACTTACCACTTATTACTAACTACTGATTACTGAATAAAAAATATAAATTATTAAAAAACTTGGAAACAAACGAATTAATACGAAAAGTAAGACATATTGAAATAAAAGCAAAAGGATTATCGCGTCAGCTTTTTGCCGGACAATATCATAGTGCTTTTAAAGGTAAAGGTATGTCGTTTAACGAAGTAAGAGAGTATCAGTTTGGCGATGATGTTCGCTCTATTGATTGGAATGTTACAGCACGTTTTAACCATCCATTTATTAAAATTTTTGAAGAAGAACGTGAATTAACAGTTATTTTATTAATAGATGTCAGCAAATCGAGTATGTTCGGTTCCGAAAAAATAAAACAAGATTTAATAGTGGAACTTGCCGGGGTACTTTCTTTTTCGGCTATTCAAAATAATGATAAAGTAGGTGTTCTATTTTTTAGCGATATTGTTGAAAAATTTATTCCACCCAAAAAAGGTGCAAAACATATTTTACGAATTATTAGCGAATTACTTACTTATAAATCAACCCGAACTGCTACAAATATTGAAGTTCCGTTGAAATATATTACTAATGTGATTAAAAAGAAAGCTACAATTTTTGTAATTTCCGATTTCCAAGATGTAAATTATGAAGTTTCGATGAAAATTGCTAATAATCGACACGATATTGTTGCTCTTCGCACAATTGATGAGCGAGAAACAGAACTTGTTAATGTTGGTTTGCTTAAAGTTGCCGATACCGAAACCGGTAAAATACAGTGGATTGATACTGCTGCATCATCGGTTCGCGAACAATATGCTAAAAACTGGAAACGGTTTGACACAAAGACTGATGAATTTTTTCAAAAATCGGGCATCGATCAAGTAAAACTATACACCGATAAAGATTATGTTAAACCACTTATTAATCTATTTAAAAAAAGAGGTTCGAGATATTAAATTATGGTAAAAATTTATAAAAACTGCTATATTTTAGCTTTTTGTCTTCTTTATATGCTGAATAATAATTTTGTATATAGCCAAAAAGCAACTGCTAAAATTTCTCCGCAAAAATTTTTAATTGGAGATCAAGCCGAAATAAAAATTACATTTCAAGCTAAAAAAGGTCAAAATTTTTTATGGCCCTTTTTTAACGATACCGCATCAACATATAAAATTGAAGTTATTGATAGAGGTAAAATTGATACTGTAAAAACAGAATCATCTGATATGATTTCTTATTCTCAGAAATTGATAATTACTACTTTCGATACCGGCTTTATTTCTTTGTCGCCAATTCAGTTTTATGCTTTAGATTCAACATTATTAGCTGCTACCGATAGTTTATTAATGGAAGTAAACACAATTCCGGTTGATACAAATCAGGCTTTTAAAGATATAAAAGACCCACTTGGAGAATCAATAAAATTTAGTGAAATTTTGCCTTGGCTTTCTTTAGGATTGGGAATTGCGTTTATAATATTTGCAATTATTTACTATATAATTCGCAGAAAGAAAAATAAACCACTTTTTGTTTTATCTAAGCAAAAAGAGTTAAAACCTCATGAATTTGCACTCGAAGCATTAGAATCGCTTCGCAACAAAAAGCTATGGCAAAATGGTAGAGTTAAAGAGTATTATATTAATTTAACCGAAATTATTAGAATATATATTGTAAATCAATTTGATATTGATGCTCTTGAAATGACATCTTCCGAAATTTTGGATTCGTTAAAATTGAAAGATATTGATAGTTCACTAACTTCAAAATTAAAACAGATTTTAGAAACATCAGATTTAGTGAAGTTTGCAAAATCGGAGCCATTGCCAAACGAAAACGATTTGTATATAAACTATGCTTTTGATTTTGTTAAATGTACAATCCCAAAAATAATTGAAGATGTTACTGATAATGATTCATCAACTAAAAATCAATCGTTATGATAAATTGGATATTAGATATTAAGTTTGCTTATCCTTGGGTATTGATTTTTTTGTTATCAATTCCTATTTCAATATTATGGTATATTTTTAAACGCGAAAAAATTCGACCTGCATTTCAATTACCTTCATTACCTAACACTAAACCTTTGAAAAAAACTCTACGTTTACGTTTTTTTCATTCAATGTTTGTTATGCGAATGTTGGCACTAACAGCTTTGATAATTGTTGTTGCTCGCCCACAATCAAGCACAAGCAAGCGAAATGTAAATATTGAAGGTATTGATATTATTATGGCTTTAGATATTTCGAGTAGTATGCTTGCCGAAGATTTTCGTCCAAATAGATTAGAAGCTTCAAAAGATGTTGCAAAAATATTTATACAAGGCAGACCACAAGATAGAATTGGGTTGGTTGTTTTTAGTGGCGAAGCGTTTACTCAATGTCCTTTAACTAACGATCATAGAGTGCTTCACGACTTGTTTAAAGATATGAAAAGTGGGATTATTGAAGATGGAACAGCACTTGGTGATGGTTTAGGAACTGCCGTAAATCGCTTACGAGCAAGCAAAGCTAAGAGTAAGGTTATAATTTTGTTAACCGATGGTGTAAATAATACAGGTTTTATTGACCCATTGGCTGCTGCCGATATGGCTCGCGAATTTGGCATAAGAGTTTACACTATTGGCGTTGGAACAATGGGAACTGCTCCATATCCTGTTCAAACACCTTTTGGAGTTCAATATCAACAAATGCCGGTTGAAATTGACGAGCCTGTTTTGCAACAAGTATCCGAAATTACTGGTGGAAAATATTTTAGAGCCACAAATAAAGCTAAACTCGAAAAAATCTACTCTGAAATTGATAAAATGGAAAAAACTAAAATTGATGTTTCTTCGTTTAGCCGAAAAACAGAAGAGGCTTTCCCATTTTTAATTTTTGCACTAATTATGCTTATCGCAGAACTTTTGTTCAGAAATACAATATTTAAAACAATTCCATAAAAACTGCCATTATGATTAAGTTTGTAAATGAATATATGTTATGGTTTTTGCTATTGCTGCCTATGCTCACAGTAATGTTTTATTATGGCAGACATAAGCGAAAAAAAGATGTTTCACTACTTGGAAAACCCGAAATTATTGAAAAATTAATACCCGGCTTATCATCGGTACGACCACGTTTTAAGTTTTGGTTAACTATTGCTGCTTTAGGTTTACTAATAATTGCAGCTTCGCGACCTCAAATAGGGGCAAAAGTAGAAAAAGCTAAACGCAAAGGAGTTGAGTTAATGCTTTGCCTTGATATTTCAAATAGTATGTTGGCTAATGATATTTCGCCTAACAGAATTGACAGAGCCAAACAAGCTATTGTTCAACTTGTTAAAAAACTTGATAACGATAAAATTGGAATTATTGTTTTTGCCGGAAAAGCATTCGTTCAACTACCATTAACCGACGATTACGGCGCTGCTATGATGTTTATTGATAGAATTAGCACCCAGTTAATCGACCAACAAGGAACTTCAATTGGAAGTGCTTTAAATCTGGCTTTAACTTCATTTCCCGAAACTAAAAGCACTCAACACAATAGGGCAATTATCTTAATTTCCGATGGTGAAAACCACGAAGATGATGCCATAGAAGCCGCTGGAATGGCTAACGATAAAAAAATTAAAGTTCACACAATTGGTATTGGGCAACCTCAAGGAGTTCCAATTCCGGTTATGCGTAACGGACAAAGTGATTTTAAACGCGATGCAAACGGCGATATTGTTGTTACTAAATTAAATGAAGAGGTTTTGCAAAACATTGCCAAAGAAGGTAAAGGAATTTATATTAGAGCTTCCGGTTCAAACTTTGGTTTAGATAAAATTTTCGATGAAATTGCTAAAATGGAAAAACAAGATTTTGAAGCAATAAATTTCTCCGATTACGAAGATAGATATATCTATTTTGCTGCTTTTGCTTTATTAATTCTAATTATTGAATTGTTATTAAGCTATCGCAAAAGTTATATTTCGCAAAAAATTCAATTGTTTAATAAAAAACATATTGACTAATTATGAAAAAGAATAAGAATAATAAATTAACATATTACCTGTTTTTATCAGCAATACTAATTGTTTGCTTAATAAATAATAATGTTAATGCTCAATCGCGCGAAGCGTTAAAAAATGTGCGTGAAGGCAATAAATTATATAAAAACAAACAGTATAAAGAGGCTGAAATTAAATACCGAAAAGCTAACGAAAATACTCCAAATTATAATAAAGCAAAGTATAACTTAGCTACTTCGCTATATAGGCAAGGACGTTACGATGAAGCAATGAAACTATATCAAGAATTGCTTACAAATAACAAATTAGATAAAAAATTAGCTTCTTCGGCATGGCATAATTTAGGAAATTCGCTATTGAGCAACCAAAAGTACCAAGAAAGCATGGATGCTTATAAAAATGCTTTAAAACTCCAGCCAAAAGATAATGAAACACGCTATAATTACGAATATGCTCGAAAAAAATTAATTCAGCAACAACAACAGCAACAACAAAATAAAGATAATAAACAACAGCAACAACAACAGCAAAACCAACAACCTAAAGATAATAAAGACGATAAAAACAAAGAAAAACAAAAACAACAACAACAGCAGCAACGTCAACAAAATAAAAAAGATATGGAGCGACAATTAAATGCTCTTAATCAAAACGAAAAAAACACTCTTGATAAGTTAAAGAAAGAGAAAGTTAGTGGAAATAAGTCGAAATTTGAAAAAGATTGGTAATATGAAACGAGCATTAACACTGAGGTTCGCCAATGATGTTGATAATATAAAATGCGAGTTCCTTATGACAATTTAAAAAATAAAAATGAACGTATGAAAGTTAATAGTGTTTTAAAACAGATTTTAAAATCACAACATCGAGCAATAATTGCTTTAGTTTTAATGCTTTTTTTGTCAAGTTTTTCTATTGCTCAAGGAGTTAAATTTGTTGCTTCGGCACCTGCTCAAGTTGGAGTTGGCAATCAATTTCGAGTAACTTTTTCGGTAAATTCTCAAGGCAGTAATGTTCAATTGCCTGCTTTCCGCGATTTTACTTTACTTTCCGGTCCAAGTCAATCGCATAGCACAAGTATGCAAAACATAAATGGACAGGTTTCTCAAACGATTGATATTTCTTATACTTATATTTTACAGGCAATTAAAGAGGGAAAATTTGCAATACCTGCTGCTTCAATAAATGTTGGTGGAAAAACATATAAATCAAATACTTTAACAATTGAAGTGGTAAAAGGAACACCACAACAAGCACAACAGCAAGGCAATAGAGGACAGCAACAACAATCGCAACCTCAAACAAATGTATCTTCAAAAGATATTTTTTTACTTGCCGTTGCAAATAAAACTCAACCATATCAGGGCGAAGAAGTTTTAGTTTCTTATAAACTTTATATTTCAATTCCTGTTTTACAATATTCAATATCAAAATTGCCTATTAATACTGGTTTTTGGTCGAATGAACTAACTGATAAAAAAGGTAATTTGCGTCAGTATAACGAAGTATATAACGGGAAACAATATACCGTTGCCGATATTCGTAAAATTGCAGTTTATGCCCAAAAAAGCGGTAAAATGTCAATTGACCCTTTAAAAATGGAAGTTGTTGCACAAGTTCGCCAACAAAGGCAAAGCAGAAGTATTTGGGACGATTTTTTTGGTGGTGCGAGTGTTGAAAATGTAAAAAAAGAGTTGAGTTCAAATTTAGTATCTTTTAATGTAAAATCACTACCCGAGCCTCGTCCTAATGGTTTTACAGGTGCAGTTGGAAATTACACAGTTAATTGCAAAATTGATAAAACTGATAGCAAAACTAATGAACCAATTACAATTACTTTTACAGTTAGTGGAAAAGGTAGCTTGAATGTTTTAGATGCTCCAGTTTTTGAGTTTCCAACCGATTTTGAAGTGTATGACCCTAAAATTAATGATAAAATTGTTACCAATCAAAACGGTGTTTCAGGCTCTCGAACTTTTGAATATCTTTTAATTCCACGTAACCCAGGTAAGTTTAAAATAAAATCACTCGATTTTGCATTTTTCGATCCTTCAAAAGGAAGTTATTCTACATATAAAACTCCCGAATTTGAACTTAATATTGCTAAAGGCAATGGTTACACCGGACAAGTTACTAATTTGGTTGACCAAAAAGATGTAAAATATTTAGGAAACGACATCAGATTTATAAAAAATGATTCTGATAAATTAATTTCAAAAAGCAACATTTTCTTCTTCTCAATATTATATTGGATATTACTTTTATTGCCAATATTGTTATTTATTGCTTTTCTATATTTTTATCGTAAACAAATAAAAATGCGAAGGAATAAAGCATTAATGCGAAACCGAAAAGCATCGAAATTAGCTCGTAAACGACTTTCGAAAGCCGATAATTACTTAAAAAACAATAACAAAGAAGCATTTTACATCGAAATTTCGCACGTCCTTTGGGATTATGTTGCCGATAAATGTAATATTCCTTTATCAACATTATCGAGCGAAACAATTAGAGGAAAATTAGAAAAACATGAAATGAGCGAGGAACTTATTAATGAATTAATTTTAGTAATTGACGACTGCGAATTTGCTCGTTTTGCTCCCGGCGACCCTACTTCAATGATGCAATTAATTTACGAACAAGCTTATAAAACTATTATTGCAATTGAAAAAGAATTTAAAGGGAAAAAGGTATAAACTTGTGCAAGGGAAAAGGAAAAAGTGGGAAGTTAGAAGTGGGAAGCTCGAAGTTGGAAGTGACATGATAATGTGCTAATGTGATGATGAGGATTACTTAGTGAATCTTAGTGAACTAAGTGCCTTAGTGGTGAAAAAGGTGAAAGGTAATAGGAATGTGCTAATGAGATTTTGAAAATAAAGCTAACAGCTAAATGCTAATAGCTAATAGCTAAAAGTTTACTGATTAATAAAAAAAACATACTGAAAAATGAAAAAGATATTATTTATTTTATTTTTAATGATATTAGCTTTGCCGAGTTTAATTAAAGCTGAAGAAAATCAAACAATTTTAAAAGAGGCAAATGCTGCATATATGGCTAAGGAATATGATAAAGCTGCTAATGCTTACCTGAAAATATACGAGCAAGGACAAACATCATCTTCTTTGTGTTATAATTTGGGCAATTGCTATTTCAAGCAAAACAATTTTGCAAATGCAATACTTTGGTTCGAAAGAGCAAAACGATTATCGCCAAACGATGAAGATATTGATTTTAACTTAAATGTTGCTCGATTAAAAATTATTGATAAAATTGATGTTCTGCCTGATCTGTTTTTTGTTTCA
>CAZRCF010000036.1:0-14418 GCA_964598505.1 uncultured Lentimicrobiaceae bacterium
AAAAAACTTGGTTTGCCGAAAATCTTGCATACAAAGCAAAAGATGGAACATTTTGGTATTATAATGATAACGCTAATAACTTTAAAAAGCATGGATATTTATACAATTGGGAGTCGGCAAAACGAGCTTGTCCTGAAGGATGGCACCTACCTTTAAAAGAAGAATTTGACTCACTTTTAATAATTTTAGGAGGCAATGGAAAAAATGCTTATTTATCATTAATAACAAATGGGAAATCAGGTTTTTCTTCTCAGTTTAGCGGTTGGCGAAAAGATTATGGTGAATATACTGGAATTAATGAAACAGCCGATTATTGGTCGGCTACAGAAGACAAAAAAGGATTTGCATGGAATTTAGATGTTTATAAACCCGAAAAAAGTGCAAATATTTATAATAATTATATTGAATTAGGCTTGTCTGTTCGTTGTTTAAAAGATTAGATTTTATTGTTAAAAAGCTACAATATTAAAAATCGATCATAAATTTTAAATTTACCTGTCTAGGTGTTAAATAATTAGGTACTGCATAACGATTATTAAAAATATCAGAAACCCATATATATGAAATTGTATTGCTGATTTGCAGTAGATTAAATACTTCTAAACTAAGCCATCCCGAGCGAATGTTTTTCCAAAACCCTTTTCTATCGGCTAAACCCGATTCGGTAAATAACTGTTTTGAAAACCCAATATCAACTCTTTTATATGGATTTGAACGATAATCGTGCAAATATTTTGGTGTTCCTGGAGCACCAAAGGGCAAGCCGGTTCCAAAAACTAAGTTAAGATGCATTTTATATGTTGGAAATTTTGGAATATAATCTTGGAAAAACAAATTTACATTTAGTATTTGATCTGTCGGACGTGGAATATAGTCTGGGAAAACAACTTTATTAGTTTTAGAATCAATATAATAATCATTTGCAATATCTTCTTTTGTTTGCATAATTGAAACTGTTATCCACGAATCGGTTCCAGGAACAAACTCACCTATAAGTTTTAAATCTAATCCGGTTGCATAACCAATTGCATTATTTTTTGCATAATATCTAATTCTAACGTTATCAACAACATAAGGAATAAGATTGTCAAGATATTTGTAATATAACTCAGTTGAAAATTTAAAAGGTCTGTCCCAAATTTTAAACTTTAAATCGGAACCTAAAACAAAATGCACACTCGACTGTGCTTTAACATTAGTGTTTACATTTCCTTGTTCATCGCGAATTTCTCTATAAAATGGTGGTTGATTATATATACCTGAAGAAAACCTAAATGTTATTTTTTTAAATCTTTTTGGTGTAAAGAATAATGAAACACGAGGACTTAATAAAAATTGTTTGTTTACTGTCCAGTATGAATATCGTAATCCGGCATTTAATACAAACTGCGAACTATCGCCACCTATAGCCCAATAATCTTGAATAAAACCACTAAAGCGACCCGATTCAAGATAATTTTTTGAATTATAAAAACTACTCATTGTTAGCATTCTGCTTGGATCGTTGAAAGAAGTTGAATCACCGGGTGTTTCATGAATATTAGGAATAATATATCCGGCAGAATCATTCATTCTCCATTCATCTAATTTATCATCAATGGCTTCAAATTGAAATTTAGCTCCCCACTGAATTTTATGATTATTATTATCGTAAACACCTCGATGTTCGAAATTAAAAACAGTAGCATACAAATAGTTACGAGCATGTTCAAGAAAAGTACCAATTCCTCTGTTAAACTTTGTGTCGCCAAAACTATTACTACCTAAATCTGTTTCAATATCATCGAGCCAGTATTGACCTTGAACATCGTAAGTTTCGCTCTCGGAGCTATTAAAAATTGAAGTAATAAACTTTAATTTTGTCTTTTTGTTAGGTTTCCAATTTGCGCTAAGCGATCCCATCATAGTTTGGTATTTATCAATCTCTTGCCCATCAAAGTATATTTTTAATCTCAATACTTGTTGAACAGTACCAAAGCTTGTTTCCCTATCAGAAGGGGCTAATTGGTATTTATTTTTAGAAAAATTTCCCAAAAAACTAAGTTCAAATTTATCAGAAAATTCATAATTAACTAGTGATTGTATATCGAAAAACGAAGGTTTGTAATCACCTTTTGTTTCAAGCGTTTTAAGTAAATAAGCATTTGACTTGTAGCGAACCCCTAATAAATAAGTAAGCTTTTTGTTGTTATTTAACCCTTCAACCGAAACCGAACCACCAAGTAAACTGGCTGAAAATGACCCACCAATTCGTTTGGGTTTTTTATAAGTAATATCTAAAACCGACGACATTTTATCACCATATTTAGCATCGAAACCTCCTGCAGAAAATTGAATCAATTCAACCAAATCGGAATTTAAAAAACTTAGTCCTTCTTGTTGTCCCGAACGTATTAAAAAAGGACGATAAATTTCAATATCATTTACGTATATTAAATTTTCATCATAATTTCCACCTCTAACATTGTATTGCGATGATAATTCATTATTAGATGTAACTCCCATTTGAGTTTTAACTAATGCCTCAACACCACCTGATGGAGAAGTAATAAAACGAGCCTCTTTTGGATTGATTTTAACTAAATCGGATTTTTCAATACGATTATCTCGAACAGTAAAATCGTTAAGCATTGTTAAAGTATCGGCAAGAACTTCATTTGCAATTCTTCGCTCACCTGGTGCCAAATTAAATTTTATATACTTTGTTTTATAACCAACAAATGAATAAACTACAATAATATTTTTATTTGCAGGAACTTTCATTTCATAATAACCTTTCGTATTTGAAGTTGTTCCACCAGACAAGCCTTTAATTGATATGTTTACAAGCTCGATAGGAAAACCATCTTTATCAACAATTTTACCATGAATTGTAGCATCTGATTGACAAAAAGCAGTATTTGAGAAAACGAAAAATAATAATAAACTTGAGAATATATATTTTAGAAATTTCATTAATAAAAAAATAGATTGATAATAATTAATGTAAATATTTTTAAAATGCAAATATAAGAATCTTATTTTAAACTTCTATTATACGATATTAATTGATAATTATTGTATTTGAATTATAAAAAAATTAGCACAATATGTTAAAAGTGATTTTTAATAAAGTTTGTATTTTTTTTGTAATTTTGAACAAATTTTCAAAACACTATGAAACAAAAACTGTTTTTAATATTACTTTTGTTTATTTTTGCATCAATGCTAACTTCGTGTAGCACTACTCGCAAGCGCAGCAAATATAAACGACACAAAAAAGACTGCAATTGTCCAAAATTTACATTATTAAATCAGTCGGAAATTCATGAAAGCACCTTCACTCACGCATAAAGAAATTTTATTACGATTTGTTCACGAAAATGCTGCAATTCAATTAGCTAAATGGGTAGTAGAATATAGCTTTAGTTTAAGAATTACATCTGAAAGAAAAACAAAATTAGGCGATTATCGTCATCCACATCCACAACAACCTTTTCATAAAATTACTTTAAACGGAAATCTAAATCAATATTCGTTTATTATTACATTTGTTCACGAGTTGGCTCATCTTCGAGTTTGGAATTCCGGTAAAAAAAGGGTTCAGCCTCACGGTATTGAATGGAAAAATGATTATTTTTCGTTATTAACTTCAATAAATAACTCCGATTTTTTTCCTGAGGATGTTCAAGCGGCAATAAGAAATCATTTGCAAAAAATAAAATCATCAACATCTTATGATTTACAACTTATGAAAGTTTTAATGAAATATGATAATAATATTTTGCCAATTACTTTAATATCAGATATTAGTGAAGGAACAAAATTTACTTACAAAGGTCTTATTTTTGAAAAAGGAGAAAAAATCCGAACAAGAATTAAATGTAAATGTATTAATAATAAAAGATTTTATACCTTTAGCCAAGCAACGCCTGTTGAGTTGTAAAGGAAAAAGGAAAAAGGGAAAAGAAATGTGATAATGTCTTAATGCGATAATGTGATGATGTGATGATTATGATTACTTAGTGAGTATTATTATATTTAGTGCCTTAGTGGTGAAAAGATACAAGGAAAAAGGTAAAAGTTAAAAGGCAAAAATGCACTACACTGAGCTTAAACAAACTTTAAAAGAAGCTAATATCTAACCACTAAAAGAAAATAAATCTTATTACAAATTACTGATTATTAATTTAATAAAAAGGACATCAAATAAAGATAAAACAACACAAATTAAAATATAACAAATGAATACAAACAATTATTGTGTAATAATGGCTGGAGGCATTGGTTCACGCTTTTGGCCCATGAGTCGTTCGGCTCGTCCAAAACAATTTATTGATATTTTGGGCACTGGCGAAACTCTTATTCAAAGGACATTTAAACGTTTTGAGAAAGTTTGCCCGAAAGAAAATATTTATATAGTTACAAACGAGATATATTGCGATTTGGTACACCAACAAATACCCAATTTAATGCCCGAACAGGTAATTTGTGAACCAGCTCGAAAAAATACTGCTCCATGTATAGCTTATGCCAATTATAAAATTTTAGTACGAAACAAAAATGCAAATATTGTAGTAGCACCATCTGATCATGTTATATTAAAAGAAGATATTTTCACTGATATTATTACTACGGCTTTAAAAACTGTGGAAGAAAGTAGCTGCTTAATAACCTTAGGTATAAAACCACATCGCCCAGAAACTGGCTATGGATATATTCAATTCGATGAATCGAAAACCAGTACGAACGATGGCAGGATATATAAAGTAAAAACATTTACCGAAAAACCTGCACTTGAAATGGCAAAACAATTTTTGGAAAGTGGCGATTTTTTGTGGAATTCTGGTATTTTTGTTTGGAATTTAAAAACAATTATGGCTGAATTTGAAGAAAATTTACCCGAAATAAATGATTTATTTAAATTAGGAATTGGAAAATACAACACACCAGAAGAGGACGCTTTTATTAAAGAAACTTATGAGCAATGCAAAAGTATATCCATAGATTATGGAATAATGGAGAAAGCAAAAAATGTTTATGTTTTCTCTTCCGATTTTGGTTGGTCTGACTTAGGTACATGGGGTTCATTATACGATATTCGCGAAAAAGACACTAACAATAATACAATTGTAGGCAGAAATGTAATGACATATAACACCTCAAATTGTATTGTAAATATGCCTAAAGACAAATTAGTTGTAATTGAAGGATTACAAGATTTTATCGTTGTTGAAAATGAAAATGTTTTGCTAATTTGTAAAAAGCAAGACGAGCAAGAAATTAGACAATTTGTGCACGATGTGCAAGCAGAAAAAGGCGAAAAATATGTTTAAATAATATATTTATAAAATGATGGCATAAAAAAATATTAAATATGCTTATAAATATTTTGCTATTTATATCACAAATAAAAAACAAATCAAATAAAATTTCACAAAATAAATTAATATTAAATTTTAAAATAATATATTTTATAAAAAGTATTCTTTATGAATAACAATTCTTCAAAAACACCTTGGTATGTTTACCAACCTTTAATTTATACAGTATTAATAATAACCGGAGTTTATATTGGCATTTATATTTTCCCTTCTCGTTTAAATAGTGTCAATTCATCGAATAAAATAAACAATATTATTTCGATAATAAAACAAAACTACGTTGATACTGTAAACGTTGAACAAATGATAGGAAATGCCATAAATGGCATGTTACAGAACTTAGACCCACATTCTGTTTATATTCCTGCCGAAGAATTAGTTGAAACCAATGAAACTCTTGAAGGAAATTTTGAAGGAATTGGAATTCAGTTTAATATACAAAACGATACAATTGTTGTTGTAAATACTATTATTGGCGGACCATCAGAAAAAAAAGGTTTATTGGCGGGCGATAGAATTGTTAATATTGATGACAAAAATGTAGCCGGAATAAAAATTACTAATAAAGATGTAATGAAATCGCTTAAAGGCAAAAAAGGAACAGAAGTTAAAGTTGGCATTAAGCGTTCCGGATTAAAACTATTATCATATTATACCATTACACGTGATGTTATTCCTACCTACAGCATAGATGTTTCCTACATGGCATCAAATACTATTGGTTATATTAAAATCAGTCAATTTACGGCTACAACAGCAAATGAATTTGAGAAATCAACTGAAAAGCTTCTTGATAAAGGGATGAAAAGCCTGATTCTCGATTTAAGAGGTAATACTGGTGGATTTTTAAATGCAGCAGTTGATATTGCAGACCAGTTTTTGCCTGAAGACAAGCTAATAGTATATACACAAGGCAGAAAATCGGCAAAGGAAGATTATTATTCAACTGATAAAGGAAAGTTAGAAAACACAAAAGTAGTGGTTTTGATTGATGATTGGTCGGCATCGGCAAGCGAAATAGTTGCAGGAGCAATACAAGATAATGATAGAGGAACTATAATTGGCAGACGATCGTTTGGAAAGGGATTAGTGCAAAATCAAATTCAATTAACAGATGGTTCGGCTATTCGCCTTACTATTGCACGTTACTATACCCCAACTGGCAGATGTATTCAAAAATCATATACCGGAAGTTTAGATGATTATTACGAAGACTTGCTAAACCGCATAGAAAAAGGAGAATTAGAGCATCCCGATAGTATTCGTTTTGCCGATTCGTTGAAATTTAAAACACCAAAAGGGAAAATTGTTTATGGTGGCGGCGGAATTATGCCCGATATCTATATACCACTTAGTAAAAGTGAAAATAATATTTGGTTTAATACAATTTTTAATTTAGGGCTAATAAATCGTTTTGCTTTTGATTATGCTGATTCGCATCGTGATGAAATTAAAACTTTTAAATCTGCTGAAAATTATTATAAATATTTCAATATTTCTGCTTCAGTTTTCAACGATTTTTTATTGTTTATACAAAAGCAAGGATTGAAAAATGAGCCCGAGAAAATTATACATTCAAAAGCAAAAATTGAAACTTGGCTTAAAGCATTTATTGGGCGAAATGTATTTGGCGATGAAGCTTTTTATCCAGTTTGGCTAAAAGCAGATGAAACATTTATAAAAGCTAATGAGACGCTTAAATAGTTTAGGATAATTGTTAAAAGTTGTTTTCTTTCGGTTGATTATTGGTGAAGAGTTTTTAAGTTAAGGTAATAGTTATTAAGTGAAAGGTAGATAGCTTTTTTAAATAACAATGACTAATTATATTTTGCTAAAGACAAATTTATATAATCTCTTATTAATAGTATTTTTTTAATTTAAAAAAACAATGCGAAACTTTATTAATACAATATTAAAATTTCTGAAAACTATTATAGCTGAATTAGTAATAGTTTCGCTTTACCTTTTTATTATCAACAATTATATAGGCAAAACAGATAAAACTATTAACGCCGATGGCATTGGATATTACGATTATTTGCCATCAATATTTATTTATAAAGATATTAACAGAAAAGATATTTCAATTACAGATGATTCATTATTATATCAACGTATTAATAGTTTAGGGGTTTATGTAGAATGTGAAAACTATAAAGTAGATAAATATCCTTGTGGAACTGCATTGTTGCAATTGCCATTTTTTGCTACAACATGCTTAATTACTAATCGTGCCAACGATAATGATGGCTATCAGTCGCCTTTTCAGAAAACAGTGTTTCACGCAGCTATATTTTATCTATTACTTTCAATATTTTTTCTGAAAAAACTACTAAAACTATACGATATTAAAGGATATGCAATATTTTTCGCACAACTATTATTAGTTTTCGCAACCAATGCTGCATATTATTCGCATTTTGATGCTTCATTTAGTCATATCTACTCGCTTTTTGCAATTACAGCATTTTTCTATTTTGCAAAAATGTATTTCAAATACCAAAACATAAAACACTTTGTAATTGCATGTATTTTTATTGGTTTAATATTAATATTACGCCAAACAAATATAATATCTATTTTGTTTATTCCTTTTTTGGCTGGTTCATTTAAAAATTTAAAAGAAGGAATTATTAACATATTCAAAAAGCCAAAGACGTTGATAATTGGAATATTAATTATTGTAGCAATATTCTCAATACAGTGTTTGCTTTGGTATTTTCAAACAGGTAAAATTTTGGTTTATTCGTATCCTGGCGAAGGATTTAATTTTCTAAATCCACAAATTTTAAATATTTTGATTAGTTTCAAAAAAGGACTTTTTGTTTATACCCCAATAATTTTTATTGCACTTTGTAGTATTTTTTGGTGGGTTTACAAACGAAAATATTTTATATTTTTTTCATGGTTCTCATTTTTTGTTTTTCTTACTTATTTTCTTTCGTCTTGGCATTCGTGGTTTTATGGTTGTAGTTACGGGCTAAGAGCTTATATTGATTTTTATCCTATTTTTTTCATTCCTTTAGCAGTGCTAATTTCCGAAATAAGTATTGCTATAAAATTTATTGTAATTACATTATCATTTTTAACTATACCGCTCAATATTATTCAAACTTACCAGTATAAAGTTTATATTTTGCATTGGATAGATATGGATAAAGATAAGTATTGGAAAGTGTTTATGAAAACAGATGATACTTACAAAGGTTTATTATTTAAACAAAGTTTCGATTCTAATAATTATATTATAGAAAAAGAAATTAAGATTAATGATATTACTATTTCAAAAAACAAAGACACAACAATATGTATAACTAAAACAAATGAAATTCCAAATTTTGGGAATGTTAAAATCATTCAAGTTTATATTGATAATGAATTTAATGAAAATAATAATGCAGCGATAACGCTTACTATAAACGAATTAAACAATGTAAATAATAATTATTATTGGCATAATCCCTATTTAATACATTATTGCGACCACAACTTTAATAAACTGCAAACTGGAACTTTTAATTATGTTTTAGGCACAATATCAGATAATAAAGAAAAGATAATAAATATTGAAATTAAATCGGGTAGGCAAAATAATTATTTAAGAAATATTAGATTTTTGTTTTTAAGTCCAAAATAGTTTATTGATAGTCAAAAATTGATAACAATCAAAATATTTTTGGTGATGTGCTAAAAAGTTTGCAAAGGAAACATATTTCTATTCTACTAGGACAAATTTTTTAAATATATATTTATCAAAAAAGATAAAATATATTCATTCAATATTTTTTCATTAAACGAAAGTAATTATCTTTGCAAAAAATAAAAAATCAATCAATATGAAAAAACACTTAATCGGTATGCTAATTATGACAGCAATTGTCGGAACGACAAGTATTTCGGCTCAAAAAGAAGATATTGCAAACAATCCACTTTTAACAAAATGGAATACACCATACGAAACGCCTCCATTCGATAAAATTAAACCTGAGCATTATTTACCTGCTTATAAATATGCCATTTCAGTTGCAAAAGAAGAAATTCGTTTAATAAAACAAACTAAAAGTGCTGCTACTTTTGCAAACACTATCGAAGCAATTGAACGAAGCGGAATGCTGCTTACAAAAATCAGCAATATATTTTCGAATATGTTAGAAGCTAATGCTACCGAAGATCTTCAAAAATTAGCTTACGAGATAATGCCGTTAGTTACCGAATATAATAACGATGTAAACTTAGACCCCGTATTGTTTTCGCGTGTGAAAGAGGTTTACGAACAAAAAGCAACTTTAAAGTTAAATATTGAACAAACAATGCTCTTAGAGAAATCGTATCGGGGCTTTGTTCGCAGTGGAGCTAATTTAGACGATAACCAGAAAAAAGAATACCGAGAAATATCAAAAGAGTTATCAGATCTTTCATTAAAATATAAAGATAATTTATTAAAGGAGACTAACTCATTTTTATTACATATCACTGATAAAGCTGACTTAGCTGGACTTCCAGAAAGTGCTATCGCAATGGCTGAAATGACTGCAAAAGAAAAAGGCAAAGATGGTTGGGCATTCGATTTGTCGGGTCCAAGTTTTGGTGCATTTATGAAATACTCTGAAAAAAGAGATTTACGCAAACAGATGTCAATTGCTTATGGTTCAAGGTGCTATAAAGGCAACGAATACGACAATTCAAAATTAGTACTTCGATATACAGAATTACGTTTAAAATTAGCTAATCTTTTAGGTTATAAATCTTATTCGGATTATGTTTTAGAAGAACGTATGGCAAAATCAGCTTCAAAAGTTAATAAATTTCTTGCCGAATTAGTAGAGGCTTCGATGCCCGCAGCTAAAGCAGAAGTTATTGAAATGCAAGAATTTGCTGCAAAAAATGGATTAACTGAACCACTTCAACGTTGGGATTGGGGTTTTTATGCTGAAAAACTTAAAAACGAGAAGTTCAAAATTGACGATGAGATGATGAAACCATATTTTGAATTAGATAAAGTTAAAATAGGTATCTTCCAATTAGTTAAAAAACTTTATGGTTTAAGTTTTAAAGAAAACATTAAAATACCAACGTATCATCAAGATGTTAGAGCTTATGAAGTTACCGATGAGAAAGGGAAATTTTTGGCAGTTTTATATTTAGATTTCTTCCCTCGTGAAACAAAAGGTAACGGTGCATGGATGACATCTTTCCGCGAGCAATATAAAATGAATAATATTGATCATCGACCATTAATCTCAATTGTTTGTAATTTCACAAAACCAACTGCTGATAAACCTTCGTTATTAACTTTTGATGAAGTTTCAACATTTTTGCACGAATTTGGTCATGCATTACACGGAATGCTATCAAATGTAACATACACTACCTTAGCAGGAACTAGTGTTTATCGCGACTTTGTTGAACTACCTTCGCAAATTATGGAAAACTATGCAATTGAAAAACAGTTTTTAGATATGTTTGCACGCCATTATAAAACCAATGAATTAATTCCTGCCGATTTAATAAAAAAAATTAAGGACTTTAATAATTTTCAAGCAGGATATTCATCAATGCGTCAAATTACTTTTGCAATGAGCGATATGGCTTGGCATTCAATTACCGAACCTGTTAAAATTTCAGTAAAAGATTTTGAAAGAAAGGCAATTGAATCAACAGAATTGATGCCGGTAATTGAAGGAACAATTATTAGTAATTCGTTTAGTCATATTTTTGATGGTGGTTATGCTGCCGGTTATTACAGTTATAAATGGGCAGAAGTTCTTGATGCTGATGCTTTTTCGGTATTTAAAAAGAATGGCATTTTTAACAAAGCAACTGCCGATTCGTTCAGCAAAAACATACTTACTCGCGGTGGAACCGAACACCCTATGACTCTTTATGTTCGTTTTAGAGGGCAAGAGCCTACAAATGAAGCTCTTTTAATTCGCAGTGGATTGAAAAAATAATTAGCTGGATAAATTTTATAACCTCGTAGATTTAAAACCTACGAGGTTTTTTAATATCTTTGCAAAAAAAAAATTGAAAAGAAAAGATATAATTTACGGTATTCGTCCGGTAATTGAGGCAATTGAATCGGGGAAAACAATTGATAAAGTATTTATACAAAGAGGTAGTGGTGGCGATTTAATGCGAGAATTAACTTTGCTTATTCGTAAAAAAAACGTTCCATCGCAATTGGTGCCAATTGAAAAACTTCATCGTATGGTTACAGGCAATCATCAAGGGGCAATTGCTTTTATATCGGCAATAGATTATGCTAACATATTTGATGTAATTCCTACAATATATGAGCGAGGCGAAGATCCATTTATAATTGTACTCGACCGAATTACTGATGTAAGAAATTTAGGAGCAATTTGTCGTTCTGCCGAATGTGCTGGTGCTCATGCAGTTGTATTACCTACACAAAACTCGGCGCAAATAAACGAAGATGCAATAAAAACTTCAGCTGGCGCTATTCACAATATTCCTATTTGCCGACATAATAACTTAAAAGAAGTTTTTGATTTTTTAAAAAATTCGGGAATTTCAATTATTGGTGTTACCGAAAAAGCCAAAGACCTATACTTTGAAAGCGATTATAATAAACCATTATGTTTGGTTGTAGGCAATGAAGGAGAAGGAATTTCGCCCGAATATTTCAGATATTTTAATCAAGAAGTAAAAATACCAATGGCAGGGACAATTGAGTCGTTAAATGTATCAGTTGCATCGGGTATTATCTTGTTTGAGGTTTTACGGCAACGAATGTAGAAAAGTTATAGAGAGGTATTTTTACTAAACAGATACCTGAAAATCCCTTAAAGCATCGTTTAGAGAAGTTTTTAAGTCGGTTGATGGTTTTCTTTTTCCAATAATTAACGCACAAGGAACTTGATAAATACCGGCAGGAAACTGCTTTGGAATAGTTCCCGGAATAACAACTGAACGAGCCGGAACAAATCCTTTATATTCAATAGGTTTGTCGGCTGAAATATCAATAATTTTTGTTGATGCAGTAATAACAACATTTGCTCCCAAAACAGCTTCACTTTCAATATGAACACCTTCAACAATTATGCAGCGTGAGCCAATAAAACAATTATCTTCAATAATTACAGGAGCTGCCTGAACAGGTTCTAAAACTCCTCCAATACCAACTCCCCCACTCAAATGAACATTTTTGCCAATTTGAGCACATGAACCTACAGTTGCCCAAGTATCAACCATAGTTCCGCAATCTACATAAGCACCAATATTAATATACGATGGCATCATAACAACTCCCGATGCAATAAAAGCTCCATGTCGAGCAATAGCATGAGGCACAACACGAATACCTTGTTCGGCATAGTTTCGTTTTAATGGTATTTTATCGTGAAATTCCATTATTCCAACTTCAAAAGTTTCCATTTTCCGAGTCGGGAAATACAGAATAACAGCTTTTTTAACCCAATCGTTAACTTGCCATCCATTTTCGGTTGGTTCGGCAACGCGAAGTTTACCTTTGTCTAAAAGTTCTATAGTTTCGTTTATTGCATTTATAGTGGTTTTTTCTTGTAAAAGATTTCTGTCTTCCCAAGCATTTTCAATTAATATCTTATTTTTGTTTTCCATGTTAGTAATGTTTTTGAATTTTTTTATAACAATTATAACAATTAAAAATTAAGTCTCTGTTTAATATTCATTGTATTTATTGATTTTTGAGATTATGCACTTCGACAGGCTCAGTGTGACATTTTGATAAGAAATTTCAAAAAATACAACTATCCTAAATTAATCATAACCAAACAAATCTAATGTGAATCAATATTATTTATCATTAAAATTAGATGATTAAAATGTTTAGTAATTTCGTTCATATATTCGTTTACAGCTTTTACACTGCCCGGTAATACAAATATTAATGTGTTATCTTTAACTCCTGCAATACTTCTGCTGGTTAGAGCTTGAGGTTTTTCAACACCAAATTTCAGCCTAATTGCATCCATAATTCCGGGTATATCTTTGTCGAACAATTTGCTTAATACATCGGGGGTAATATCTCTTTTACTAATTCCAGTTCCGCCTGTTGTAATAATTATATCATAATTTTCATTACATAATTTTTCGATTTCCGATTTTAAAATTGTTTCCTCATCGGGAATTATTTTTGAATACACTTCAAATTCTTTGTTTTGATTTGAATAAAATTCGGATATTTTTTTAATAATTGCGGCACCACTTAAATCTTCGTAAACCCCTTTACTTGCTCTATCGCTAAGAGTAATTACTCCTATTTTATAAATTTTTGGATAATATTCAAAAATATCAAAAGGTTTTAAAGTTCCACTGCTAATAACTCTGCAGAAAATACCCTCTTTTGGCATCACGCAATTGCCAACTTTACGAAATATTTCGCAACCATCGCCATGACATTTTTTGCCTATTTGTGTTACTTCCAGAATTGTATTACCACTAATAAATCGGTCTAATGGATTGCAGTTATACAATAGCATTCCTTCGGTAGTAATATTTTCGCCAAACTCGCCAAATTTAATTTCTCTTCCCAAATCACCTTCAAAGCTCTTAATACTTTCAGAAGCTAACATGCTAACTTGCCTATGCCAAAAGCCAGCATGAGCATCATTTTCAACTCCTAAATAATTAATTATAATTTCAGGAACCGAATGTTTTATTGTTCCTTTGTTTTCACTAATATTTACCGAAAGTATTTTTATTTGTTTCATTTTTGTCAATTTTTTTTTATCAGTAGAAAGTAATAAGTGGTAAGTAATCATTAATCAGTAATCAGTAATCAGTAGCTTTTAGCGATTAGCATTTAGCTATTAGCTTCTTTTCTCATTTTTTACTCAGTGCAAGTTTTTTTACCTTGCACCAGATACCATGTACCAGTCACCATTCTTCTTCTCCGCACATTATCACATTATCAAATTTTCAAATTAACTAATTCAGTCTTCCAACTTCCCTCTTCGAGCTTCCCACTTCCCAATTTATTCACCACTTAAGCACTCATTACACTATGTTTCACTATGTAATCATCATTAGCACATTATCGAATTTTCAAATT
>CAZRCF010000037.1:0-4317 GCA_964598505.1 uncultured Lentimicrobiaceae bacterium
TTCGGCAGGTTGCAAAGTTGTTATTGAAGAGTTTTTAACTGGTATTGAGTGTTCTGTTTTCGTGCTTTGCGATGGTAAAAACTATAAAATATTACCCGTTGCAAAAGATTACAAAAGAATTGGCGAGGGCGATACTGGATTAAATACTGGTGGTATGGGTTCAATTTCGCCAGTTCCTTTTGCTACTAATGAGTTTATGGATAAAGTAGAAATACAAATTATTAAACCTACTATAATCGGGTTGCAAAACGAAAATATACATTATTGCGGATTTATTTTCTTTGGGATAATAAATGTAAGCGGAAACCCTTATGTAATTGAGTACAATGCTCGTATGGGCGACCCAGAAACAGAATCGGTTATGCCTCGAATTAAAAGCGATATTGTAGAACTTTTTATAATGGCTGCTTCTGGCAGATTAAATGAAACAAAAATTGAAATTGACTCTCGTGCTACTGCTACTATTATGCTTGTTGCTGGCGGTTATCCCGAAGATTACAAAAAAGGTGATATTATTTACAATATTAAAAATATTAAAAATAGTATTGTTTTTCACGCAGGTACAAAAACCGAAAACGACATTTGCTATACTAATGGTGGCAGAGTAATTGCAATAACTTCAATAGCCAATACAATAGAAGAAGCTCTTTCTATTTCTTATGATAATGCTAAAAAAATCAATTTTAATGGTGTTAATTATCGCTCAGATATTGGTTACGAATTTTTATAATTATTGCTTATAAATATTCATGTATTGTTAGTACAAGTTATTTTAACCAATTCTATTAATATATTATTCTGAAAACGAATTATCACATTTTTGTTCGGGTTTTTCGTTGCAAGTACATGTAGTTTTATTTCCAGTAGTTGGGTCAACAGAACTACACGACTTAGTAAATTTGCCGTCTTTTTTTAAAAACATTTTTATTGCAAATCCTGCAAATGCAATTGCAACTAAAATAATAGTAAATATTAATACTTTTAACATTATTGAATTTTTAAATTATAATTTCTTTTACAATTATACTAAAATAAACAATTAAAACTATTTTTGTTCAATTTTAAATTAGATAAACTTTAATTTTAACTATTTTTGCATTTAAAGAAAAAATATCATTATGCGTCATCATGTCGATTTTTTAGTTATAGGATCTGGAATTGCAGGTTTGAGCTATGCTCTAAAAGTAGCAGATAAAGGAAAAGTTTATATAATAACAAAAGCTCTTGCCGAGGAAACTTCTACAAGATATGCACAAGGAGGTATTGCTGCTGTTTGGTACGACCCCGATACTTACGAAAAACATATTCGTGATACAATGATTGCAGGCGATGAACTTAGCGACCCAAACATTGTAAGAATGACAATTACCGAATCAACTGAAAGAGTTAAAGAACTAATTAACTGGGGTGTTGATTTCGATAAAACTGCTAGTGGTAAATACGATTTAGCTCGCGAAGGTGGTCATTCTGAATTTAGAGTATTGCATCATAAAGATAGTACAGGCTTAGAAATTCAAGAAAAACTTTATCTGTTAGCAAGCAAACATAAAAATATAACTATATTAGAAAATTATTTTACACTTGAAGTTATAACGCAACATCACTTAGGAGTGGAAGTAAATAGACGTTCCGATAACATTACCTGTTTTGGAGCATATATTCTTAACCCTCAAACACAAAAAGTTGAAACTGTCTTATCGCGTGTAACAATAATTGCTACCGGAGGAGCAGGAAATGTTTATAGTAACACTACAAACCCTTTAGTATCTACAGGGGATGGTATTGCAATGGTATATAGAGCAAAAGGAGCAGTTAGAGGAATGGAATTTGTTCAATTTCATCCGACTGCATTGTATAATCCAAACGAACGTCCATCTTTTCTTATTACTGAAGCATTAAGAGGCGCAGGAGGTATTTTAAAAACCAAAGCGGGTGAAGAATTTATGGATAAATATGACCAAAGGGCTTCTCTTGCTCCACGCGATATTGTTGCCCGTGCTATCGATAAGGAGATGAAAATGAGCGGAGAAGAACATGTTTATTTAGATGCACGCCATCTGAAAAAAAACATTCTGTTAACCCACTTTCCGAATATTTATGCAAAATGTTTAAGTATTGGTATTGATATTTCTAAGGATATGATACCTGTAGTTCCTGCAGCTCATTATCTATGCGGTGGTATTACTACCGATGAGTTTGCTCGTACTTCAATATCAAATTTATATGCTTCAGGCGAATGCGCTTCAACTGGGCTACATGGAGCTAATCGTTTAGCTTCTAATTCATTGCTCGAATCACTTGTTTTTTCTCATAGAGCTTCTATTGATTCTATTAAAATGATTAATACAATTCCGTATAACGAAAATATTCCTGATTGGAATGCCGAAGGAACAGTTTTAAATGAAGAGATGATTTTAATTACTCAAACAAAAAAAGAATTACAAAGCATAATGAGTAATTATGTTGGTATTGTTCGATCAAATTTAAGGTTAAAAAGAGCTTTTGAAAGATTGGAAATTCTTTATCGTGAAACTGAAGATTTGTATATTAAATCTGTTGTTACTACTGAAATTTGCGAATTGCGAAATATGATTAATGTGGGGTATTTAATTATAAATCAAGCTATTGAAAGAAAAGAAAGTAGAGGATTGCATTTTTCGCTTGACTATCCCCATGAAAAATTGAAATAAATTAAATATATTTACTCAACTACTTCAAAAACTGGAGTATCGCTGTATTTACCAAATACAAAGTTAATACCAAAATGGAAAAATACATTTTTGCCGGATGTAGGTTTAAAAACAGTAAGTAAATTTTCGGAACTTAAATATGTTTGAAATGGTCCGAGTTTTATTGCCATACCTGCCCCAATATTAGCCCAACTATTGTTTATCATACTATATGAAACCCCCAACTCTAAAATTCTACCAAATTTTCTGTTATAAGAAAGTGTAATGGAAGGAAAAATTGTTCCATTTGCAAAATCATTCCTTGTAAAAAAACCAAATTTATTATTTTCACCAAGTTTATAATAAACACTTGCACATAACTTTGGATAAATACCAGTTTTATAATCTTGTTTTAATGAATCATTAAATTGAAACTGATTTTTTAAAGTGTCTAATAGTTCATCAACAAAATTACCATTTGTACTATCATTTGAAAAATAATTTGATAAATCTAATCCTTTAAAAACGAACTCATCGTCTCTCATTGTTGTTGAATACTGTTTAGTGTTTGATTTCCAATTAATATACCCAAAATCAAGCAAACTAGCTCCAACCAAAATGTTCTCATTTATCTTATATTCTCCTCCAACATCAATAGCAAACCCTCTGTTTTGTAATATTTTAGATACTGAATATTCTGAATTAGTATCATAAATAGAAGCCATATTTAAAGTGAAATTGCTTTTAACCGACCAATAATAATTACTCGGATTAGTTGTTAATGAAATATCAGATTTTGCAGTATTAATATTTGCTAAACCTTGTAATAGTTTAACCCGCAAACCAACATTAATTTTGCTTGTTAAATTCCTTTGAAAACCAAAAGCATCTTCAGCCCACACACTACCATTTACTTGAAATTTGCTCATGTCTATTGTTTTCTCTGCATCAACAAAACTAGCATTTCCATTTATAAGCAAATCCATCATATCTGTTGGATATGTAAAATACATTGATGTCCTAATACTACTAGAAACTGTAAAAAAATTCTTTTTAATTCTAAATCCAAAATTAAACATATCAATTCTGTTTTCAATAAACATCAAATTTGTGTTTTTGCCTAAACTTGAAACAAAACCTTTTTGGTCAATATACAGAGAGTCATCTGATCTGGTTTTAATTATATCATTATATGCAAAAGGATTTTGGAATGTAAAATAAATTGAACTTGCCATAGGCATACCAAAATAATACTTATATGGAATTGTAGATGCAGGATTGTTTTGATTTGATTGTGGAACCAAACTCAAATGAGTTAACATCCTATCTTGAGCAGATAAAGTATTTAATAATAAGATAATTGTAGTTAATGCTAATGCAAATATGGTTTTCATAACAAGAAATTTAAATTAAAAATCTGAAATTGAATTTTTAAAACTAAATTGAAAAATACAAATAAAACATTAAAATTAAACTCACAGACATTATTAAAATATAATAGGTACTGTGAGTTTAATAAAAATTATCATTAAAATTTAATCACCAGATGTAACGCTTGCTACTATTGCATTATTAATTCTAACTAAAAATGGAATAAAAACATTGTCATAACTTGCAACAGCTTCCATTTTAACAACAAATTTATTTT
>CAZRCF010000037.1:4417-14313 GCA_964598505.1 uncultured Lentimicrobiaceae bacterium
GGTTTTTTTATCACAGCCAATAAAGAAAATGGTTGATATCATTATTACAGATAATGATAATAATTGAATTGATTTTTTCATAATTATTTGTTTTTAATTAATTTTTTTAAATAATAATAGAGTAAAATTACATTAATATATTAAAAAATGCAAATTTATTTTAATATATTTTTGCATTAAAAATAATTTATATTTATTTTCAATAATTTGCTTTAACTTTAACTCTTGTTCCCATTATTAAATTCATATATTGATTGCCATAAAACCTAACATTTTGCGAGCTATAATTATAAGAAGATAGTTTTGCTTCAATAATAATCCATTTTGCTTTTGCTAAATTTAATATCCTACTACTATTAATAACAATATCGTTTGAAGAAATTCCATTTGCAACAGTATAATAATTTGGCGACGGACCGGTAATTGCCGATTTAATAAGGCTTCTTTGAGTTAAAAGCGAATCAAATACATTATAAACTGAATCAGCAAAAAATATTTGAAGCCGTCCATCAATTGGAAAGGCATTTTCAATTCTAATTCTAAATAACATATTTTCTAATTGATCTATATTTGAAAAACCAAAACTTATTGTATCCCTGTACGAAAGTGAAGTAAAAGAACCTTCGAGCGGAATTTCTATTCGAGCATCAACACTGAATTTGCTATTATCAAGAACAAAATTCTTTAAAGATGTATTATTATCGGGATTTAAAGTTCCATCTACACTAAACCCTAAATATTTAGGTGCAATTTCCATAATATTAGGTGCAATTGGAGTAGAATCAACTAAAGAAACTGTTTGTCCAAACTGTTCTTTTGTAGCAAAAGGACCATCAAACTGATAATTTGGTGCTATAATATCTCGTGATTCTGTTTCATTATATAAATAAAATTTGTTTAATTTAAACCGAAGTGGCATACCAAAAGAGCTTTTCATATAAAATAGTGTTTTTAATCTACTTAATGAAAATATGCTTTCGTAATTACTGCTAAATAATGTAATTGGAATTGTATCTGATAAAGGTTCAGTAATTACACCAAAATATCCAATTAAATATTTGAATTTAATATCTTTAAAACTTGTTAATATATTAAGATTATAAATCGAAATATTGAATGGATTTGCATCTCCATATACCTCAACTTTATAGTTCATATTTATTTTATTACCAGTGTTTACTGCAAGTTTATATCCTGCTAAAGATATAGTTGAACTTCCTGAAGCAACACCACCATTTATATCCAAGTCAACAACAGCAGTAAATGGGTTATTGTTATTGTCAACAAGTTGTTGTATTGTAATTGTATATCGTGCTTTATGGTTAATATCTGTATTGATTACAGTTTGAAATTTACTATCAGTTTTAAATAAAATTGAATCTAAGGTATAGGCAGAGTTAAAAACTAACTCAACGTCCTGATTTTTAATTTCGTAATACGTACCCAATGGTACAGATGAAGGTGCTGTTGCAGTTTCTATAATAGGTAAACTTTGATTGGGGATTTTTATAAGATCTTCACCTGTTCCCGACCAAATATCACCAGTATTATAAATTACTGTTAAAAATTGATTTAATGGGTCTGTTTGAATAAATCCTACGGAATCAATAATCAAATCACTTAATACAATTTTTGAATTAACTAATGGTACAGCCCATTCCGATTCATATTTATTTTGAGCCATTCTATCGAAATCAAAATCTTTCTCTTTAATACATGAATTGGTAATAATTATTGTTGTTGTAATAAACAATAATAACATAAATATTTTTAATAATTGATTTCTCATAATTAGAAATTATTAGTTAAATATATAAAAGCAATACATAAATCATCACAAATATATAATTATATTCATTGAATTGCAAATATTTATTAATAATAATTCATATTTAAAAAAGACTAAAAATGAATAATTGTAAAAAAATAGGCATTAAAAATAAAAAAAAGGCTATCTAATTAAAGATAACCTTTTTAATAATTATGAAAAAAATTATTTTAAATGTCCTTTTACAAAAGCATCACTCATGCAATTAAGAATACCTTTTTTATCAATATTACGAATTGCTTTAGCAGAAACTTTTAACCAAATCCATTCATTTAATTCTGCAACCCAAAACTTTTTGGTATGAAGATTAGGTTTAAATGTTCGTTTGGTTTTAATATTTGAGTGAGAAACTGTATTTCCTACAATTACTTTTTTCCCTGTTAATTGACATACTCGTGACATTGTGAGGCGTTTTTTATGTTTAAAATCTTTATATTTCTTTTAATTGGACTGCAAATTTCGATAAAAAAAATGAATTAACCAAACATTGTTGAAAAAATATTCTAATTATTTAGTATTTCTTTGCTTTATTAGGCATTATTTTACTGATAGTTGAAATTACCGTATTTTGAATTTATACTTACGCTCTTTTTTCCATTTTTACAGTAACCTATTATTTTAGCATCTACACCAAATGTTTGCGATATCGAAATAATATCATTAGCATATTTTTCGTTAATATATATTTCCATTCGATGCCCCATATTAAATACTTTATACATTTCTTCCCATGGAGTTTGGGATTCTTGCTGTATCAATTTAAAGAGTGGCGGTGTATCAAATAAATTATTTTTAACAACTTGAATATTATCATTAATAAAATGCAGCACTTTTGTTTGAGCTCCACCGCTACAATGAATTAATCCATGAATAAATGGGCGATAATTGTCAATTACTTCCTTAATTATTGGCGCATAAGTTCTTGTGGGCGAAAGAACAAGTTTGCCTATATCAACACCTTCAATTTCGCTATTTTGAGTTAGTGTTTTTGAACCCGAATAAATTAAATTTTCAGGTATTTTATCGTCGTAAGTTTCCGGATATTTATTAGCTAATGATTTATTAAATACATCGTGGCGTGCTGATGTAAGTCCATTACTTCCCATTCCGCCATTATAAACATTTTCATAGTTTGCTTTTCCAAAAGAGGATAATCCAATAATAATATCTCCATCTTGAATATTATCGTTTGAAATAATTTCGCTCCGTTTCATTCGGCAAGCAACTGTAGAATCGACAATTATTGTACGAACTAAATCTCCAACATCAGCAGTTTCACCTCCGGTTGTATAAATATTTATGCCGTATTTTTGCATTTCAGCAACAAATTCTTCGGTGCCATTAATTATTGCAGAAATTACCTCGCCTGGTATAAAGTTTTTATTTCGCCCAATTGTTGATGAAAGAAGGATGTTATTAGTTGCTCCAACGCAAAGCAAATCGTCTAAATTCATTACTATTGCATCTTGAGCAATACCTTTCCAAACAGAAATATCACCTGTTTCTCTCCAATAAGTGTATGCTAAAGCTGATTTAGTACCGGCTCCATCGGCATGCATAATTATACAATGATCGTTGCTACCGGTAAGGTAGTCGGGTACAACTTTACAGAATGCTTTTGGAAATAAACCTTTATCTACTTTTTTTATTGCTTCGTGAACATCTTCTTTTGATGCCGAAACGCCTCTTTGATTATATTTTAGATTATTTGACATATTTTTAAATATAAAAAAAACACCCATTTTTTAATGGGTGTTTTTTAATTATTATCTCGTTTTAAATGTCATTGTTTTTTTAACATTATCAATGGTGTATTCTCCAAACTCTTCGGCAAGTTTTCTATCGCCAATAACTACGGCTGTTTTTAATCCTTTTGAAACAACAACTTCAACATTTTCAATAGTTTCTTCACCAATATTTAAAGTTGTAAGATATAAAATTGATTTGTCGATAATTGAGCCATCTTCGTTTATTGCTTTTTCACGATTAGCAAAATCACGTACAACAATTTTTCTATCTTTAAGCATAATTTGAGCTTCATCGCTAGAAATTAGAATTTTATTAGTCCCAATTTCAATTTCAAAAGGAAATTGTTTGTTATTAATTATACAAGTAGATTTAACAACATCATTAGTAATTGTAATTGGTATTGTATTTACATTAGGAGAAGATAACACTTGAACTACATTCATATTTCTAACTGAATCGTTTTTAGTAGGGGGAACAAAATCATCACGTAAAATTTTAAATTCAGTTCTACGATTTAATGAATGTGCTGCTTCTTGTTCTTGCTTATTGGTTAAGCTATAGATATATTCTGGAGTTAATACTCTTGCACTATCAAAAATAAATTCTTTACCTTCAAAAATACTTGTTGTATTTTTGGTTAATACACGAGGATCTTTATCTCCATATCCTTTAGCAATTAAACGATCTGGATTAATTCCGAGTGAAATCAGATAAAACACACAAGATTCAGCACGACGTTGTGATAAAGTATCATTTGTCATTGGTATAGGACGAATATCTGTGTGTGAACGTAATTCTATTACAAATGTTGGATTATCAACCATTATCTTATATAATCCTTTTAAGGAGTCTTGATATTGTGGTAACAATACCCAATCTCCTAAATCATATAAGATATCTGGTAAAACAATTGGGTCTTTTGGTATAGGATTAAGTATAAAATTTCGTTTTAAATCTTTATTTTCCGTTAAACCTACTGTTGTCTCACGTCCGGTAGAATTGTCGTTTTCGTAATATCCTTTTTTCTTTACATTAATATTATAAGTTACTTCGTGAAGAATTTTTAATTTATCAAACATATAATATCCTTTATTATCAGTATTTGTTTTATAAGAGGTATTATTTGTACCAGTAATAAAAACTTCTGCATCGGGAATTGGCTGTAGCGAAATGCTATCGCGAATAATACCAGAAAGTGAGAATACTAATGGTCGAAGTTTAAATGTCCAAAGATCAAAACCACTTCCGGCTTTACCTTCTTTCCTATTAGAAGCAAAATACCCCTTTTCTACATAAGGAGAATTAGATAATGGGTCGATATAAGGTGTTTCGTCAAATAGAATTGTTATTTCATCAGCTTCTGAGTTTATTGGCACTTGAAGATTTATTGGTTCTTGCCAAGAATCACCTATTTTTTTAGTTTTATAAATATCGAAACCACCAACACCTGCATGTCCTTTTGAAGAGAAGTATAAAGTAGAATCATCACGAAGCGAAGGAAACATATCGGCAGTAAAAGTATTTATTGAAGATCCTAAATTAACAGGTGTTTCAAATGGTTTACTTTTTTTGGTACGTTTTGCAACCCATAAATCGAAACCACCAATGCCACCTGGTCTATTTGATGAGAAATACAAAGTTAGCTCATCGGAGCTAATAGCAGGATGAACATAATCATAATTGCTATCTAAGCCAAGTTTTATCTCTTCAGCGTCGCCCCATCCTTTTCCTTTTCGTGTTGATTGATATATTTTACAATTAAGTAATTTTTTCTTTTCTATTGCACAGCGAGAGAAATATATTGTAGAGCCTTTAGCATTTGCAACAGCTTCGCCTTCGTTTCCGTTTGAATTAATTATTCCTTCATTATCTTCTTCTAACGAAACAGGTTCTTGCCATTCACCTGGCCATTCGGTGTTTTTGCTTTTAGGTTTTTCAGAAACATATATATCTGAGAATGATTGACCTGTCCATACATCAACATCTTTATTGTTACTACCTTCTCTTGACGATGTGATAAAAAGTTGATTTTTTTTGTTTGGATTTCCCCAAGCAGGTGCCCAATCGTTATCGCGAGTATTCATTTTTGGGAAAATGGCAATTTCATAACGAGTAGGCGATTTAATCCATTCAGCTCCTAATTCGCATGATTTTATTTTGATATTAATATTTGTGTCATCTGGAGCACTTTCTTTATATAAATTATAGTATTTTAATGCACCTGCAAAATCTTTGTATTCTGACCTTCGAATATCACCTAAATGTAGAAAAATTATAGGATTATCTTTTTGATAGTTTATTTTTTCGAGTTTTAGATAGTTTGTTTCGGCTTTTTTATAATTTGCCTGTAATCTATTACATTCTGCAATTTGAAATAGAATATAATTTCGTTGAATTTTATTTGTTTTAATCTTAGAATAAGCTTTTTTATATAAATCAGCAGCTGTACTGTATTGAAATGTATTAAAAGCTTTATCGGCTTCAAGTGAATAATTTCTTTTTTGAGAAAACCCTATCATGCTTGTAAACATGAAAATAGATATAATTAATCCAAATTTTGATATTAATTTCATCAGTTTGTATTTTTTATTATTAAAAAAATAATATATATAACTTGCTAAAAATGAATAATTATTTAAAATTTGTTCAATTTTAGCTGGTTATTATAAAAACGTGGCTAAAGTAAGAATATTTTTTTAAATTTCAATCATTTAATTCACAAAATTAATCTATTTATTTTTTATTTTTTTAAAATTTTCAAAATATTTTAAAAAACTGAACTTTAGTTAAAAAAAAATCCTCGATAATTCGAGGATTTTTTATTTATAAATATTTTTTATTTTATAACTTCGGTTTTATTTTTCTTTTTAAACATATTAATAAAATCGTAAGCAATTGGAGTTGCATTGAAAATTGAAGAATAAGTTCCAACAACTATACCAACTAATAAAGCAAAAATAAATCCTTGAATTACTTCACCACCAAAAAAGAATATAGCAATTAATACAACAATTGTAGTACCGGCTGTATTAAAAGTTCTACCTAAAGTACTGTTCATAGCACCATTCATATTTTCGGCAAGTGTGCGTTTTGGGTGAAGAACATTAAACTCACGAATACGGTCGAAGATAATTACAGAGTCATTAATAGAGTATCCAATAATTGTTAATATTGCGGCAATAAATGCTTGATCAATTTCTAAACTAAAAGGAAGGATACCTGAAAAAATTGAGAACATAGAAATTGTAATTATAGTATCGTGAGCAAGAGAAATAACACCACCTAATCCATATTGCCATTTACGGAATCGGATTGCTATATAAATAAATATTGATAACAATGCAATTACAATTGCCCAAATAGCATCAATTACAATATCTTTTGCTATAGTAGGTCCAACTTTTTGAGAACTTAAAACACCAACTTCTTGATTTTTGGTGCTAAAGTTTTCGAAATCAAGTTGTTTTACAAAAAATGGTTTTAACCCATTAAATAATTTTGTTTCAATTAATGAATCAATTTTTGAGCCTTCTTCTTTAATTTTATATTTAGTAGTAATTTTTACTTGATTACTTGGTCCAAAAGTTTTAACCTCTGGGGATTCACCAAATTCTTTTGTAAGTGATTCACGTACATTATTAGTAGTAACATCTTGGTCGAAACGAACAATATAACTTCTACCACCACTAAAATCAATACCAACATTTAATCCTTTTGTTACTAATGAGATAATACCTACGGCAATAATAGCAGCAGAAACAAAATATAATTTTTTGCGAATACCTATAAAATTAATATTAACTTTAGTAAAAGCTGTACGAGTTATATTATTATCAAAAGTAATATTTGAGTTTTTCTCAAGCATTCTTTCAAAAATAATTCTTGAAATAAATATTGCAGTAAATAATGAACTAATGATACCAATAATAAGTGTGGTAGCAAAACCTTGAACAGGACCTGACCCAAAAATAAATAATACAACAGCTGTTAAAAGAGTTGTAACATTACCGTCGATAATAGCCGAGTATGCATGTTTATAACCATCAGATATAGCCAAACGCATACCTTTTCCTGCTCTCATTTCTTCACGAATACGTTCGTAAATAATTACGTTGGCATCAACAGCCATACCCAGAGTAAGAACAACACCTGCTAAACCAGGCAAAGTTAATACAGCACCCAAAGACGCTAATACACCAAAAATAAAGAATATATTTGCTATAAGAGCTATATCGGCAATTAAACCGGCTTTATTATAATAAAAGAACATATATAATAGTACTAATATAAATGCGATAACAAATGAAATTAATCCTGAGTTAACAGATTCAACACCTAAAGTTGGTCCAACAACTTCTTCTTGTACAATACGAGCAGGAGCAGGTAATTTACCGGCTTTAAGGATATTTGCTAAATCTTTTGCTTCTTCAAGAGTAAATTTACCTGTAATAGACGAACGACCATTAGGAATTTCATTTTGAACATTTGGTGCCGAATAAACTAATCCATCAAGAACAATAGCAATAGCTTTATTTATATTTTCACCGGTAACTTTTTTCCATGTTTTAGCTCCAGTAGTATTCATTGACATAGTAATTTCATTACCTCCTCTGTCGCTATAATCTTGACGAGCATCGGTTATAACTTCACCAGTCATAACAGCACCTTTATCTCCAACGGCTTTAAGAGCAAACAATTCAAAATTTCCTACTTTTTCGTCAATTGCTTTATTACCCCATGCAAGGCGAAGATCACGTGGAAGGATGTTTTTTACTAACCCAAACATGTGATTAATCTTAGCAGTATCTTTTGCAAGTGCATATCCAACAACTGCTCCATATCCAAATTGACCAGTTTCAGGATTAACATTTAGTTGTAAAACCGAAAATAAAGGATTTTCTTTTAATTTTTGAGCTTCTGTAAGAGCATTATTATTTTTTGCTCCAGTATCTATTGAAGCATTAGCAACGTTTGCAGTATCAGTTTTTTTAACATCGGTTTTAGCAACAGTAGTGTCATTTAAAGTAGAATCCGATTCATTTGTGCCATTAAATATGGCTGCAATTTTTTTGTTTGCTTCTGCAATTGCAGGGTATATCTCTTCAAGTTTATAAGTTTTCCAAAACTCCAAATTTGCAGTACCTTGTAAAAGTTTACGAACACGCTCAGGTTCTTTAATACCAGGAAGTTCAACTAATATACGTCCTGATTGGCTTAATTTTTGAATATTTGGTTGAGCAACTCCAAAACGGTCGATACGAGTACGAAGAATTTGGAAAGTACGATCAACAGCAGCATCGGTTTCTTCTCGTAAAACCTTTATAACTTCTTCGTTAGTAGAATTTGTTTTAATAGCTTCTAAATTAAAAGAGAAAAAAGAGGCTAATCTGCCATTAGGAGCAATTTCTTTAAACGAGTTATTAAATAGTGTTAAAAAGTCTGTTTGAGTAGTTTTTTGTTTTTCTACTGCTTTTGCAATAGCTTGTTGAAAAAGAGGATCGTTTGCACTTTTACCTGCTAACGCTGATAAAATTTCCTGAATAGAAATCTCTAATGTAACGTTCATTCCTCCTTTTAAGTCAAGTCCGAGATTTATTTCACGATTTTTACAATCTTTGTAGGTATATTTACGAACTAATAAATTATAAATAACTTCTGTTGACATAGAGTCTAAGAAGTATGATTCACGCACTTTTGAAATTGAATCTAAATAAAATTTCTCTTTAAATGCATCACCATTTGCAAGTTTTTTAGCTTCTGCTACAACTTGATCATTCATTGAAAATTCTTTGGCATTTTTTTCAACATTTCGTGTACATAGCGTAAACGAAAGTGAATAAAGACATACTACGACAAACGCAATACCGAAAAATTTAATTGCTCCCTTATTTTGCATGTTTTAACTCTTTGATTATTAATATTATATTTGTTATTACTTTAATTTTTAATATTTTTTTAGCTTGCAAATTTATAAATAACTATCTTAATAAACCAATTTTCGGAATAAAAAATATAAATATTCTTTATAATTGATAAAAAGTCACATAAATATCAAGCCCATTTTCTATTCTCTTAATTCAAATTTAGACCCTAAATAAATTTTACGAACGTATTCATCTTCCGCCAATTCTTTAGATGTTCCAGTTCTTAGAACCGAACCTTCAAAAAGCAAATATGCTCTATCGGTAATTGATAAAGTTTCGTGAACGTTATGGTCGGTAATTAATATTCCAATATTTTTTTGTTTTAATTTTGCTATAATTGATTGAATATCTTCAACAGCTATAGGGTCAACCCCTGCAAAAGGTTCATCGAGAAG
>CAZRCF010000038.1:0-9022 GCA_964598505.1 uncultured Lentimicrobiaceae bacterium
AACATAGCTTTTTTGATTTGTAATTTTGAAAATAATAGCCTTTTGTAATTTGTGCAAATTTATAACGTACAAAGTGTCATTTTCTTATAAGTAAAAAATATTAATTATTACCTTTGTGCAAAATTACAAAAAAATATGAAGATTGAAGATAGAATAGTTGCATTTTCGAAACTTGGAAACATTATTAGTTTATCGTTAGAAGGGATAAAATCAAATACTTATAACTCAAATATATCATTAAACATCGATTTTATAACTGCAATTAATGATGCTCAGGCAAATAATCCTTGGTTTATTAAAGAATTTATTATCAATTGTTTGCAGGAAATATCAAATCAATTAAAAAGCGAATCGTTAAATTGTTGGTTAAATAAATATGATTGTAAAAAACTATCTGAAAAAACTACAAAAACTGTAGCATTAATTACTGCCGGCAATATACCATTGGTTGGGTTTCACGATATTTTATCAATTTTAATATCGGGTAATAATTTGCTTATAAAAGTTTCGCAAAAAGATTCTGTTTTAACTAAATTATTTATAAATCTTTTATGCAAAATTGAGCCACAATTTAATGATAAAATAAAGTTTTCGGATGCAAATTTATCTAATTTCGATGCAATAATTGCAACTGGCAGCAATAATACAAGTAGATATTTTGATTACTATTTTAACAAATATCCTTCAATTATTCGTAGAAACAGAAATAGTATAGCAATTCTAAATTATGATGATTCTGAAAACGATTTAAATAAAATAGCTGACGACATATTTTTATATTTTGGACTTGGCTGTAGAAATGTTTCAAAAATTTTTATCCCAAAAGGATTTGTAATTGAAAAACTATTTAAGGTATTTGAAACATATAAAGAAATATTGTTTAATCATAATAAGTACATGAATAATTATGAGTATAACAAAGCTATTTTTTTAGTAAACAAAACACCATTTTTTGATAATGGTTTTGTTCTTTTAAACCAAAACGAAAATATTTCGTCACCAATCTCTGTTATTTATTTTGAATATTATGATAATTTTGATTACGTGAATAATAAAATTGAAATAAATAAAAATCAAATTCAGTGTGTTATATCAAATAATAAAAATGTAAGTAATTCAATATCAATAGGAGAGGCTCAGTCGCCAAAATTATGGGATTATTCTGATAATATTGATACAATGAAATTTTTACTTAATTTAAAAAAAGAATAAAATATATTTGTTTAATTAAGCAATAATTATTAATTTTGCATTCCATTTTATCAATAGAATTTAAAAAAAATGAAAAAAGAGATACATCCAAGCGATTATAGATTAGTGGTTTTCAAAGATATGTCGAACGAATATAGCTTTATTACCAAATCAACCGTTAAAACTAAAGATACTATAGTTTGGGAAGACGGAAAAGAGTACCCAGTTGTAAAACTTGAAATTTCAAATACATCACATCCTTTCTTTACAGGTAAGATGAAACTTGTTGATACAGCCGGTCGTGTTGATAGATTTATGAATAAGTACAAAAATCACTATGTAGCAAAACCGCAAGAAGACTAAAAATCTTTAAGTAAAAATATTTGAAAGACCCATTATTGGGTCTTTTTTTTATAAATAAATACAATATATTATATTATAATTGTTTGAAACGAGCATTAAACAATGTTTCACCCAAGAGAATGATAATTAGCGAGTTCCATACGACAAATAAATAACAAAATAAAAATGAACGTATGAAATTAAAATAATTAATAGTTTAATATAGATAAAAAATATATTTTCTGTTTGAAAATTGATTTTAATTTTGTACTTTTATCAAAAATCTAATAAAAATAATACTATGAACTATATTTTGTTTGATGATTCAAATCGTAATAATTTATTACCATTTACATTTACACGCCCGATTGCAGATATTCGTATTGGAATATTAACAATTCGTCAGAAATGGGAAAACTATCTTAATAGTAAAACTTCATCACTTACAGAGGATTATTTGAGTGGTAAATTCCCAATAGTAAAAGCAGATAATAACATACTTATTGCCGGTTCAATTTGTCCAAATACTGCTTTAGCAGAGCAAATTAAGACTTTAAAACCTGGCGAATCGCTAATTCAAGGAGATATATTAATTGCTTATTATGTTACCGGAAATGAGCTTGATGGAATAGATGATACTTCAAATATCCAACAAGTGGAAATTGAGACTAATGTTGTTTTTAATAGAATTTGTAATACTTGGGATATTTTTTCGATGAATGACAGCGAGTTACGTGCCGACTATAAATTACTTACCGAAGGGAAAAAATCGCAACAATTAAGCAAAACTAATATTTTAATTGGCGATGAAATATTTATTGAAGAAGGTGCAATTATTGAAGGAGCTACTATTAATTCAAAAACAGGACCTGTTTATATTAGTAAAGATTCAGAAATAATGGAAGGCAGTCTTATTAGAGGACCTTTTTATTTAGGTGAAGGCTCGCAAGTAAAAATGGGTGCGAAAATATATGGAGCTACAACTGTTGGACCATTTTCAAAAGTTGGTGGTGAGCTTAATAATGTTGTTATTTTTGGATATTCAAACAAAGCACATGAAGGATTTTTTGGCAATTCGGTAATAGGAGAGTGGTGCAATATTGGTGCAGATACTAATACATCAAATCTTAAAAATACTTACGATGAAGTAAGATTATGGAATTATCCATCCCAAACTTTTGTTGGTACAGGGCTTCAATTTTGCGGTACAATAATGGGCGACCATGTTAAATGTGGGATTAACGTAATGTTTAATTCAGGTACTGTAATTGGTTGCGGTGCAAATATTTTTGGTGCCGGTTATCAACGCAATTTTATTGCTTCATACTCGTGGGGAGGTACTGCTGGAATGACAACATATAATATTGAAAAGGCCATAAATGTTGCAAAAATAATTTTTGAAAGAAGAAATGTTGAATTTAAAGAAACTGATGCTAATATTCTTAATTCAATATACTCATTAACTCACAATAACCGAAAAATTAGATTTTAAATAATTATTATACTGACAAAATTTCCGATATTATTGAAAATTAAGTCATGGCATTATTGTTGTCATGACTTAATTTTATAAAATGATAAAAACTATAAAATAATTATAATTTTGTAAATTGATTTTTACTCAATTTTATATATTCTATACTAAATACTTGAATTATAAACAAAAATGGAAGACAATATTTTGATGAATTTTAGTGATATTATAAACTCAGACGCCGAATTTATACCACTTCTCTCTTTTGAAGATGAACAAATAATGAATAATGAGGCAGTTCCCGACGAATTACCAATTTTGCCATTGCGAAACACAGTTTTATTCCCGGGTGTTGTAATTCCAATTACCGTTGGACGAGATAAATCAATACAATTAGTTAAAAAATATAATAAATCGGATAAAGTAATTGGTGTAGTTGCACAAAAAGATGTAAGTATAGAAGACCCAACATTAGAAGACTTATTTAAAGTTGGCACAGTTGCTCGGATTTTAAAGCTTTTTCAAATGCCCGATGGTACTACTACAATAATAATTCAAGGATTAAAAAGATTTGAGTTATTAGAAATTACTCAAGTAGAACCATATTACAAAGCTAAAGTAACCGAATACCTAGTTAATGACGAGATTAAAGAAATTGAAGAGACATCAAAATTCAAAGCATTAATAGATTCGTTAAAAGATTTATCATTTCAAATTGTAAAACACTCGCCAAATATTCCTTCAGATGCTGGTTTTGCAATTAAAAACATAAATAGTCCTGTTTTTCTTGTTAATTTTATTGCATCAAATACTTCAATAACTACCGAAGGAAAACAACATCTGCTTGAAATTAAAGATTTAACTGTTCGTGCCAATGAAGTTCTTGGGATTCTTTCGCAAGAATTACAAATGCTTGAACTGAAAAACAAAATTCAAAATAAAGTTAAAGTTGATTTAGATAAACAACAACGAGACTATTTTTTATCACAACAGATAAAAACAATTCAGGAAGAACTTGGTGGAAACCCTGTTGAGCAAATGATTACCGACCTTAAAGAAAAAGCAAAGACCAAAAAATGGACTAAAGAGGTAGGAGAATTATTTGATAAGGAGCTATCAAAACTTCAACGAATGAATCAGCAAGCAGCCGAACATTCAATTCAAATAAATTATCTCGAAATGTTTGTTGAGCTTCCTTGGAACGATTTTACAGAAGATGATTTAGATTTGAATCATGCCGAGAAAATTTTAAACGAAGACCATTATGGATTACAAAAAGTTAAAGAACGAATTATTGAGTATTTAGCTGTTTTGAAATTAAAAAAAGATATGAAATCGCCTATTTTATGTCTGTTAGGACCTCCAGGTGTAGGAAAAACATCTTTAGGAAAATCAATTGCTCGCTCTTTAGGACGCAAGTATATTAGAATGTCGTTAGGCGGTTTGCGTGATGAATCGGAAATTAGAGGACACAGAAAAACATACATTGGAGCAATGCCAGGCAGAATAATTCAAAGCATTAGAAAAGCAAAATCGGCTAATCCTGTTTTTGTTTTAGATGAGATTGATAAAATTCTGGGAATGAACGTAAATGGAGATCCATCTGCTGCTTTACTTGAAGTGCTCGACCCTGAACAAAATAACTCCTTTTATGACAATTTCTTAGAAATTGGTTTCGATTTATCGAGAGTTTTATTTATTGCTACCGCTAATAATTTAAGTACAATTCATCCCGCCCTGCGCGATAGAATGGAGGTAATTGAGTTAAGCGGTTATACTTTAGAAGAAAAATTAGAAATTGCAAAACAACATCTTATTCCTAAGCAAATTGCAGAACATGGATTAAATAAAAAAGATGTAACATTTCCCGATAATGCTGTTGAAAAACTAATTGATGACTATTCAAGAGAATCGGGAGTTAGAACTCTAGAAAAAAATATTGCTAAAGTAATTCGCAATAAAGCTCGTTTTGTGGCTATGAATGAAGCATATACTAAAAAAATATCTAATGACGATTTAGAAAAAATAATGGGAGCACCAATATTTAATCGTGATAAACAGATACAAAACGATGTAGCTGGTGTTGTTACTGGATTAGCATGGACTTCAGTTGGTGGCGAAATTCTTTTTATTGAATCGAGCCTTAGTAGAGGCAAAGGCGGGCTTTCAATTACTGGTAATTTGGGTGATGTAATGAAAGAATCTGCCACAATAGCTTTTGAATTTGTGAAATCGCATGCTGCTATTTTCAATATAAATCCTTTAGTATTCGAAAATTGGAATGTTCACATTCATGTTCCCGAAGGCGCAACTCCAAAAGATGGTCCTTCGGCAGGTATTACAATTTTAACCGCACTTGTTTCATTGTTTACTCAAAAGAAAGTAAATCAAGGAATTGCAATGACTGGAGAAATTACTCTTAGAGGAAAAGTGTTACCTGTTGGTGGAATAAAAGAGAAAATTTTAGCTGCCAAACGGGCTAAAATATTTACAATTATACTTTCGGAAAGTAACAGAAAAGATATTGCCGAAATTGAAGAACAATACACTAAAGAGATGAAGTTTATCTTTGTCGAAAATATGATTGATGTTATTAAAAATGCAATTTCAGACGAAAATGTTAAAAATGCAATAAATATTGATGAACCTTTAACTAAAGTATTAAATAATTGATTATATTTGAGCCATCGCAAATAAGAAATATATGATTGAAGAGATTATTAAACCAGATTCGCAGAAAGAACAAGAAGTTGTTAATCAGAAGAATAGTCAATTATGGCTTATTAATGATGATGTAAATACATTTGAATTTGTGATTGAAACATTGATTGAATTATGTGGTCATGATGAATTGCAAGCAGAGCAATGTGCTATGATTACACATTTAAAAGGCAAATGCTCGGTTAAAAAAGGAAATGTTAAAGAATTAACACCTATTGTAGTTGCTATGTTCGACAGAGGATTATCGGCTGAAATTAAAAACTAAAACTATACAAAATGGATTGGATATTAATAATTCTTTTTATAACTCTTGGATTTATAGCATTAATCCTCGAAATTTTAGTAATACCAGGTTTTGGTGTTGTTGGTGTATTAGGTTTTGGTGGAATTGCATTTGGTATTTACGAAGCATACTCAAGTCATGGTATAATGGCAGGAAATATTACTTTATTGGCTACAATAATTGTATCTATTTTTTTAGCAATTATGATTATGCGTTCAAAAACTTGGAAAAAAATGATGTTAAATGATAATATATCATCGCGAGTAAATGAAATTCCGGAAGAAAAAGTAAAAGTAGGAATGGAGGGTGTAACTGTATCGCGTTTAGCTCCATCGGGTAAAGCCAGAATAGGAGATGATATCTACGAAGTAGATACTTATGGTTTGTTTGTAAATCAAAATGAAACTATTGAAGTTTTAAAAATAGAGGGAAATAAAATTATAGTAAAAACCAAAAATTAATAAATTATGACACAACCAACTTTCTTAATTGCTATTGCCGTAGGATCAATAATTATATTATGGCTATTTTTATGGATGGTACCAATCGGATTATGGTTTTCAGCCTTAGTTTCGGGTGTTAAAGTATCGTTGTTACAACTAATTTTGATGCGTTGGAGAAAAGTTCCGCCATCAATTATAGTAAATTCGTTGATTACTGGTACAAAAGCGGGTTTGCAACTCAATCGTAACGAACTCGAAGCTCATTATTTGGCTGGTGGTCGTGTACAACGAGTAATTAATGCACTTATTTCTGCCGATAAAGCAAATATTCCTCTCGATTTTAAAGCAGCTACTGCAATCGACTTAGCAGGTAGAGATGTATTTGAGGCAGTTCAAATGTCGGTTAATCCTAAGGTTATAAATACTCCACCTGTTGCTGCTGTTGCAAAAGATGGTATTCAATTAATTGCCAAAGCTCGTGTTACAGTTCGTGCAAGTATTAAACAACTTGTTGGTGGTGCCGGCGAAGAGACAATTTTAGCTCGTGTAGGCGAGGGTATTGTTACTGCAATTGGTTCGGCTAAGTCGCATAAAGAAGTTCTTGAAAATCCCGATTCAATTTCTAAAGTAGTATTAAACAAAGGTCTTGATTCAGGAACAGCTTTTGAAATTCTTTCAATTGATATTGCCGATGTTGATGTTGGTAAAAATATTGGTGCTATGTTGCAAATGGATCAAGCAAATGCCGATAAAAATATTGCACAAGCAAAAGCCGAAGAGCGTAGAGCTATGGCTGTTGCCCTTGAACAAGAAATGAAAGCAAAAGCACAAGAAGCACGAGCAAAAGTAATTCTTGCCGAAGCAGAAGTTCCACTTGCAATTGCCGAAGCTTTTCGTAGTGGCAACTTAGGTGTTATGGATTATTATAAAATGGAAAACATTAAATCGGATACCGGAATGCGCGATTCGATTACAAAAACACAAACTCCAAATAAAACTCCGGGTGAGATAAAATAATTTGAAATCATAATTATTTTTAATTCATTATAGTGCGAAGTTTAATGAACTTCGCACTATTTTTGTTTAGAAGTTTTAATTTGTTGAAAATGTTAGCTGTAAACTTCATATCATAGATATTTCAGCTATTATAACTTTAATAAAAATCTAAAATGTTAAAAGTGGATTATTATAAATTTGGAATTTTGACAAAAGTAATATATATTTGCAAATACAATAAAAGGTGATTTTATTACAAAATTGAAAAATTAAAATTACACTATCGAAAATAAAATTGATTATCAAAATTAAATAAACAAAAAATCATGCTTGATAAAGAGTTACAATATTATATTGATAACCAGTTAGAATTGATTGAAAAATATCAGGGTAAATTTTTGGTAATCAAAGACCAAAAAATCATTGGTAACTACAGTAGCGAAATTGAAGCATATTCCGAAACTGTTAAAAATCATGAATTAGGAACTTTTTTAATTCAAGAATGTCAACCGGGAGATGAAAACTATACTCAAACATTTAGAACACGAGTAATATTCAAATAATGGACAATGCAACTTTTCACGCTTTTACTAGTAAATCAAATAACAGATTAAGAGAAATTATTACAAATATTGGAGTATCGTTGCCATTTATTGTTGACGATTTAGAAAAAACAGATAATAGAATTTATAGAACAAAAGCTCTTTGGGATACTGGAGCTACAAATTGTGTTGTTACCAAACAAACAGCGATAGATTTAAACTTAAAACCAATTTCGGTGTGTAAGGTTTGCCATGCCGATGGTATAAGTTTTGCAAATGTTTATCTTGTAAATATTTACCTGCCAAATAATTTAGTAATTCCAAGTATTCGTGTTACCGAATGTTCTGATAATGCTGGAAATTTTGGAGTTATTATAGGAATGGATGTGATAACAATGGGCGATTTATCAATAACTAATTTTGACAGCAAAACTACTGTTTCTTTTAGAATTCCATCTGTAGAAATTATAGATTATGTTAAAGAAGCAGATGATTTAAACACAGTAAAGTAATTTTGTTGTATTTAATTTTTCACATAACATAGTTTTGTTTTTTCGAGTTTTGTAAATCCAAATACTGAAATAGATATTTCAAACTTTGTATAACAAGGACAGTAGATTGCAATTATTTACAGAAAAAAACAGTTTATATTTTGCTAAAACTAAAAATTAATTATAATTTAGCTATTAAATAAAAAAGTATTAACCAAATCAAAAAAAAATGATATAATAAAAGCATCTAAAGATTTAAGAAATATAAAAATATAGCGTTAAGCTGAATTCTGTTATCGAAATCGACCAAATTTAAGTAACACAGGATTGTAAGCAAAACGCCACGCAAAGCGTGGTTGTTGCTTTTACACTTGTGTTACAGCTCTTGGTCGGGCTTCGATAACAGTGTAGCAATGGTCACGCTGTTTTTTATTTTAAACAACAATTATTTTTAGTGCCAGCACATGTATTATTAATGTGCGGACTAAAATAAATACTGTACTTTTTAAAAAATACACAGTATTTGAAAAAATAAATAT
>CAZRCF010000038.1:9032-14178 GCA_964598505.1 uncultured Lentimicrobiaceae bacterium
ACAATTATTTATCACTATGAATCAATTATCTCTACAATTATTTGAAGAACTAAAATTAGATATGCCTTTTAATGTTATTTACATTGAAAATTATTATAATGCTAAAGTTAATAGTTTTATTAAATCTAATTTACAACTTATTACTGATGAGTATTATAGTCAAAATATAAATTTTATTTATATACCATTTTTATTGAAAAGTGAAGAATATATACGTATTTTTAACTATAATTATCCATATTTGAATATTGATTTTAATGAAATATATGTATTTTATATTTATAATGCAATAATTAACAAATATGACTTATCAATAAATAATTGTAACTTAATATTAATTGAATCAGATGATTTAAATAATATATTGTTAAATAAAGAAATAGATTTATCTTCTAGCTTAATAGATCAGTTTAAAAATTTTCCATCAGAGATTATTAACTATTTATCAATTAGAAAACAAAAAAATGAAACTCCATTTGGTAGTATTCGATTTAATCTTATATACAGTTCTTGTGATATTATTGAAGATGAATTTAGCATAGAATACGATGAAACTGAGTTTGAGCAAGAAATTAACAAAAGTATAGAAAAACTTATTAATAGAGGTGCAATTAAATTAATAGGGCAAGCTATTGAAAAACTTCAAAATGCAACTCAAAAACTTAGTATACTAATTATTACAAACGAATATCGTATTTTTTTAAAGGATTATGGAATGAAAGAAGTTATAATGTCTCCTTTGCCAAAATCTCTTTATATGCTCTTTTTAAATTATCCTAATGGAATTCCATTTAAAAGATTATCTGAATATCAAGATGAGTTGTTATCAATATATAGAAATATTACAAATAATGACAGTTTAGAGCAGCCAATTGAAAGTATTAAAGCAATGACAAATCCTTTAAACAATTCTGTAAACGAAAAATGTTCCAGAATACGTGCTTCCTTTTTAAAAGTTATTCCTGACTGTTTAGCAATTAATTATTATATTACAGGCTCAAGAGGAGAGCCTAAGAGAATTGTTTTAGACCCTTCATTAGTTCATTTTCAATAATTATTTCTTTGCAAGCCTTGCAAAATTATGAATTCTACTTTTTATTTAACTAATTTTGAATTTGAAACAAAGCATAAAATATAATTGGATAAACCAATTTTCAATTTTAAAAAATAAATTTCTTACAAAGAACTTAAAACAAATTTTATATGAAACGAATTACTTTTATAATAGCATTATTAATAATTTTTTCTTTAGGTTATTGCCAAACAGCTGAAGAATATTTAATTAGCGGCAATAAAAAAATAAAAGAAAGTGATTATATTGGAGCTTTAGACGATTTTAGCAAAGCAATAAAATTAAATCCAAATGACACAAATACTTATATTTTAAGAGGAGGTGCAAAATTTTATCTTAAAGATTATCAAGGTGCAATATTAGATTGCACGAAAGCAATAGAGATAAATCCAATTGAAAATGCCGCTTTTCTACTTAGAGGAGTTGCAAAAGCATCACTTGAAGATTATTTAGGTGCAATTTTAGATTACACTAAAACTATTGAGTTAAACCCAAAATATGCTGACGCTTATTATTGTAGAGGAAAAGCCAAAGGTAAACTTGAAGAATTTAAAGGTGCAATTTTGGATTACAACAAAGCTATTGAATTAAATCCAAAATTTGCTGATGCTTATTGTAATAGAGGAGTTGCAAAAGGCAAACTTAAAGACCATAAAGGAGCAATATTAGATAACTCAATAGCTATAGAACTAAATCCAAAATATGCTGATGCTTATTGTAATAGAGGGTTCGAAAAAGAGAATCTCAAAGAATACAAAGGTGCAATATTAGATTATAATAAATCTATAGAACTTAATCCTAAAACTGCTGATACTTTTCGTAATAGAGGAGTTGCTAAAGAAAAACTAGAAGATTATAAAGGTGCAATATTAGATTATAATAAATCTATAGAACTAAATCCAAAATTTGCTGACGCTTATTGTAATAGAGGAGTTGCAAAAGGCAAACTTAAAGATTATAAAGGAGCAATATTAGATATCACAAAAGCTATTGAGCTAAATCCAAAATATGCTGATGCTTATTGTAATAGAGGAGTTGTAAAAGGTAAACTTAAAGATTACAAAGGTGCAATACTAGATTATAATAAAGCTATTGAACTAAATCCAAAAGATGCTAATTCTTATTATAATAGAGGAGTTGAAAAATACGAACTTCAAGATTATAAAGGTGTAATATCAGATTATAACAAAGCTATTGATATAAACCCTAAATTTTTTGAAGCTTATTATAATAGAGGAAGTACAAAATACAACCTTAAAGATTACAAAGGTGCAATATTAGATTGTAACAAAGCTATTGAGCTAAATTCAAAATCTGCTTTAGCCTATTTTACAAGAGGACTTTCGTATATTTATATAAGTAAAAAAGATGAGGGTTGTATAGATTTAAACAAAGCAGGCGAATTAGGACTTACAGAGGCTTATGATTATATAAAAAAGTATTGCAAATAGTAATTATATAAAAGATTAAGAACCTGAAAAAAACTTAAATATGAATTTAATTACAAACATAAAGATAAGTGAAAAATAATTGCATAATGAATATTAACTATTATGCTGAATTATAGTAAAGAAATAATTAATAGGGCAAAAACAAAAAAACGAACTAATGGAAAAATTAAAAATTGAAAGACTATTACTAAAAAAAAGTTCTGAAATTGAACACTTAAAAACTTCTGAATTAAAAGTTGAAGCATTGCTAAAATTTTTAGAGATTGAGTACGAAAAGAATCAAGATATTGATGTATGTTCTTCTGTTAGAAAAGAACTAAGAGAAACTCTTAACGAATTAAATAAAATTGATATTCTTACAGAATTAGATTATTCAATTAAAATACTTCAAAGATTCCAAGAATCTAAACAATTTAATTTAATTTTAATTCCAAATGCTCACAGTAAAGATTTATCAGAGAAGTTTAAAATATTAAATTCATTACTTAGTGAAATGGTAGCATCTACCAAAAAATAAGTAAGTAATTATTTATTTATTTATTATGGACAGTTTAATATATTCTTATGAGTTATAATAATTATACAAGGGACCCTGACATTGGTGGCTGGATAATAGGAGTAATTTTTGCAATTTCTATTTTAACATCTATTATTAAGTTTATTAACTCTGAAATTGAAGATATATTTGATGTATTGTCAAATGGTTGGTCATGGGTATTGGTTTTTTGTGTTTGTTCAATTATTTCTATAGTATTATTATTTTATTATAGAAACAAGATAAGTAAACAAGACATTAATTTTAGAAATGAAATAAATAAACAAGATGATAAACTGAAAAAAAGAGCTTGTGAAGTTTATATTTTAGAAAAAGAGATTATTAATTTAAAGGATTGCATTAATTCAAAAGATGATTTTTATAATTCAATATCTTCATTAAGTGAAATTTCAGTAAAACATTTGACAGAATTAGTTTCTGATTTAAAACTCGTTCAATATGATATTTCAGCAAAATTCCTAAGAGCAAAAAAACATCCAGCTGAAGGAGAAGCACAAAGAATAAATGACCTTAAGATGGTTACAAAACTATATCACGAACAGTATAAACAAATGCTTTATAAATATGAGGCTTTAGTTGGTCTATTTCCTGAAATTTCAACTTATATTGATGATTTTGAATCAATTAAAGAACTGAATGATTTTAGAAATCTTGACAACTTACAAACTGATTATGACAGAGTAAGAGATTATGTTTCAAAAGATGAATATACTCAATTAAGCAATGATGAAAAGAATCAACTTGCATTAAATCGTTATATCAGTGGAAAAAAGAGTAAATGGCAAATTGGACGCGATTATGAGATGTATGTTGCATATCTTTATCGGTTAGAAGGTTGGACTGTTATTCAATATGGTATTGAAAAGAAACTAGAAGACATGGGGAGAGATTTAATTGTTTTTGGGAAAGACAAGGTTTTAATTGTCCAGTGTAAATATTGGTCGGAAACTAAACTGATACATGAAAAACATATTGCACAATTGTATGGTTCAATAGTAGAATATTCATTGAACAATAGTTTAACAATAGATAGTATTTCTGTTGAGCCTGTATTTATAACGAATATTGATTTATCAGAAACAGCAAAAAAGTTTGCTAATACATTAAAAGTTACTGTTCATAAAATTGACTTGGGAGACTTTCCAAGAATAAAATGCAATGTAAATAACAATGAAAAAATCTATCATCTTCCATTCGACCAACAATATGACCGAACTAAAATTGAAAATAAAGATGAAATGTATGCTTTTAGTATTAAAGAAGCAACTGAAGCTGGTTTCAGAAAAGCACTTAGGTTTTATGGCAATAACTAAAAACAAATTAATAATCAATACAAGCAGAAGTAGTTAAAACAGATATATTAAAAGGTAAACCTAAAAATAAGGAGGAATTAACAGATGAAATTATTGAAAAAGCAGACAAAACCACAAGAGAAATCGCCTAAAATTGAAAACGAGCAATTAAGCAAGCTCGAAATTTTAATGATGACGTGCCCAAAAGAGCTACGTGAAGCAAATTTAAAATCATTAGAGGAACTGAAAAAGAAATAACACCTAATTATACCTAATTCGGTATAATTAAAAACAATATAGGAAGCAATAATTTTGTTTTATATTTAAAAAAATTGGATAGAAAACATCCTGTTGTGCGAAGTATCCGAACTTCGCACATTTTTTGTTTTAAAAGTTTACAGCTTCAATTAGTAAAAAAAACAATTTTTATAATAAAGCCATATTAAATATTTTCAATTGAGTAAATTGATTTAATAAAAATGAAAAATTATTTCGATTGTAGTCGAAATAAATTAAAAATATTGCTTTTATTCGACTGTGGTCGAAAGTAAAATGTGAAATAAATTTACATCATTGTTATAAAGCTTCATTTATACATGAAACTTTACTGAAAATATCAATAAGTTTCACTTATACATGAAAGATAATGCTAAAACACAAAAACTTTCACTTATAAAATTATAATTAGTAAGAAAATTACAAATAGCTCACATTATATGTAAAAAGGAAAAAGTGAAAAGGAAAAAGTATGAAAACCAAATTCTTAAATCATAGG
>CAZRCF010000039.1:0-14061 GCA_964598505.1 uncultured Lentimicrobiaceae bacterium
TCAATAGCACCGGGCAAAACAAATTTTCCTTGTGCATTTATTATTGTTGTATTTTTTGGAGAAGTAAGATTTGCGCCAATTTCCGAAATTTTACCGTTGATAATTAAAATATCAGCAAGCTCTGATTTATCTGAAGTAATAATTGTTCCGTAACGTATTAGAGTATTCATAATAGAATTATTTTAAACAAAAATACTGAATTATATATTAACAAATTGAAGCAATCCGCTCTTAGACAAAGTATTCAATTTGTGATTTTTTCAAACACTAATTCCAACTCTTTAGGATGTGGATAGACTACAAATATTGGTACACTTTGAAATCTAATAGCACATATTTCTAACAATAATCTATAGGCACTTTTATCTTCATCAATCAGTCTATGTCCAATATAAATACCTCTAACTTTTTGAGGGTAATAATATAATATTCTATCATCCCCATTTTTTAATTGGCAAATTATTCTCCATTCTTTTTCATACTCCCAGTGCTTCATTTTAGTTGAAAGCACATAATGCAAAGCAAAAGGGAATTCTTTTTTTATTTTTTTTATTTTTTGGGGATAAAGTACTTCTGTTAAAGTAATTTTTTCGAATCTATCTTCTGTTGCCTTAACAATAACATCATTACCATTAAATTCAATTGCAAAACCCATATAATTGTTTGTATAATGCGCCCACATTAAATGGCTATCTATAGCTTCTGAAAATGAGGAAATACCAATATTACTAATACTATTCCTTTTAACAGTTTTAAATTTACTCATTTGCTTATCTTCAATATTAGACGTTAAATTTATGTTACAATCAAAAGGATCATTAAAGGAATTAGGATTTGATAAATGAAAATAATTATTTAGCAAAGCGTCAATATTGTTGATGTTTAAAGAATAGAATTTGAAAAGTTTTTCAGCTTCTTTAGAAAGTAACTTTTCGTTTTTATAATAATCCCACATTCCAGTAGATTCATTATATTCCATTCGTAGTTTTTTATCTAATTGAAATTCTATCATTTTATGTTTTTGTAATATTGTTCTTAATGTTTATTATAAGAAACATGGCAAATTTAGGGCTTCATTCCTGTCAAGTTAATAGAAAATTGAAGCGAGTTACAACCCTTGATTTTACAACGTAACCGGATTTTTATTATAAATTTTTAGCTATAGTTATTTATTCTTTAATATTCTATATCCTAAATTATTCCATTTTAGCAAATCATTCATTGTCATATTTTGAGTTAATTTTGTTGATAAACTATCATATGTTTCATCATCTGTATATACCATTTTTCTATAATTTGCTCCTACTCCAGAAAAAGCAATAGGAAAGAAATTATGCCATTCAATTTCTGAATTTGGAAACTTAAAAAACCAACCTCCATTTCGTGGAAATAATTTATTAAATGAATCAAAAGCATTAGGAATTTCTTCAATAGGTATCCCAGTTTTTTTGGATAATAATTCAAATTCTTTTTCCTTAATATCAGTTAAGATAAAACCACCAAAAACATATGTAAAGTATTGCCAAAATCTTGGATATAGATGAAAATATTTATCTTTAATTATCAAATCCAACCCTTCTTTTATCGATTTCGGTAAGATTAAGTAATTAAGTTCATTAATAAAGTCTGAGTTGTCATAATTACCCTTTAACTTATCAATTAAATGCTCGATAACACATTTCAAAATAGTAATTCGAGCAACATGTTCTACATAAAGAGATATTTGTAATACACCCTCTTTGGCTTCATAAAATGTATCACGATAACATGAATTACCTAATTCGATTACTTCATCATTGAAATCTCCACCGTTAATTTCATGGCATATTTTTGCAGTAATATTTTTGTACTTAACATATGACTCAAATAATTTGTTAATTCTTCTGATTGGGTCTCTTGAGAAGAATGAGCCGCTATTAATTTTAAAAAGATAATCATCTAATGCATAATAACACTTTACTTGTTTATTTGATTTTAAATTTTCTTTTTTTAGGCTCTTTAATTCTTTCAACATTTTTCGTTCCATTAAGAAAGAAAATCTTATTGTTTCAATTTCTGCTTCTTCTGGTTGAATCAATAAAAGATGGTTAAGAACATCTTTTGTCTTGGTTAAATCAGAGTTATCAATTAGCTCAATACTTAATTCCTTTGATTTATTTCTAAAATAACTAATACTAGGTCTTGTTTTTTGAACTATAAAACAACCATTTTTATAATTTAAGTATGTAAGCCATCCTCTAATTTTAAATATATCTCCAAAGCCCCAATCACCACTTTTTATCTCAATTAATAGATTTTCAGCACTATCATTTTGAAAATTCGTAGTTAAGATGTCAAGTTCTAACAATTCCTCAACTTCTCGATGAATTATTTTTTTTTCAACATATAATCCTCCAGCTTGAAGATATGCACATAAATAATCTTCATAATCCTCATCTCTTGGAATTTTAACAAGCTCTATGGCTGATGATTGCTTTGTCATATTTTAATTACTGTTAACAATTCGCTAATCACTATTAGACAACTATTGTTTAATAGTTCTAAATTATTTACGCAAATCTACAATATAATTTTAAAAATACTTCAATTAACAATGTATAAATTTATTGTATACTTTAAAATTAAAAAATGCTAAGTTCCTAAAGTTTTTATAAATATTTTTTAACTCTATGGAATATAGTATTTCTTTACAGCTCGGTTCTATTTGCCCATTAATTCTTTTACTTTATTTTCTAAAATCTTTTTATCTGGCAAATAAAGTTGGTATTTTGAAACAAAAATATTGTTAGTTATGCCACCAATAGCATATTCAACTAAAATATCGTTTTTATTAGCCCCCAACACTATCCCAATTGGTGGATTATCATCTGAAATATTTTCTTCGATTCTAAAGTAATTCAAGTACATGTTCATTTGTCCAATGTCTTGATGTCTAATATTTTTAGTTTTCAAGTCAATTAGTACAAAACACCTTAGAATACGATGGTAAAAAACTAAATCAACATAATAATGTTCATTAGCTAAAGTAATTCTGTATTGTCTGCCAATGAAAGAAAATCCTTTGCCTAATTCAAGCAAAAAAACTTGTAAATTGTCAATTATTTTTTGTTCAAGCTTACTTTCACTCATTCTATGCACTTCCGGTATTTGAAGAAACTCCAATATATAAGGATCTTTTACTATGTCTTTTGGTGCCGAAATAATTAATCCTTTTTCAGATAGTTTTTTCACACCTTCTTTATCTTTACTTAGGGCTAATCTCTCAAATAAAGATGAATCAATTTGTCTCTTTAACTCTCTAACACTCCAATTTTCTTGTGTCGCTTGATTTTCATAAAAATGCCTAGCGGAATCATCTGAAACTCCAAGTAATTCAGCATAATGAGTCCATGTCAATTTTCCAGTCACTGACTGGAAAATTATATTTTTCAGATAAAATTGTCTCATTAAATAGATATTACTCTTGCTGAATCCTCTGCCAAATCTAACCCTTAAATCTTTTGATAAATTTGTTAAAAGAGAACTTCCATAATCTGCTTTTTCATTACCTTGCTGCTCATATTCTACAATGTATTTGCCAATCTCCCAATTAGTTCTAAGTAATTCATTATTTACGGCACGAATAGCCCGCAATCTAGCAACTTCAATAGTATTGCCTATTGTATCAATAAGTTGTAAATATTGATTCGAGTTCCCAAGTTTATCAGTCATAATTTCTCAAAATTAATCAGCTAAAATACAAAAATCATTTTATGTTCAATAATTTCTTATTTAAGCCTAGCCCCATAACAATTCGCTAATCACCATAAAACAATTAATTTTTTATTTAGTTCTAAATCATATAAGCAAATCTACAATATTATTTTAAAAATATTTTAATTACCGAATTGTAAACTTCAAAAATATAAATAACCTTGCCTGTTAATTAATGGTATGGCAGTCAATTCGATTTGCGGTTTTTATTATTCTTTTTGTTAAGTTGTTTTATTTCATTATCAAGTTCTTCAAATGCTATTTTATCCTCAAATAACTGTCTATTTTTATTGTATTTTTCGTATTCGTTATATGCAATTTCATCTGCTAGTTGTCTTGATATTTTCCCTGTATGTTCTAAAATTTGATTTTCATTAATTGTTAAAATATCATTCAGTTTCTTTATCCAATCTAACATATACATTACTTTTTTCCGTCGGGCTTGATTTTCTGCAAAAGCAAGATATTGCTCCACTAATAAATTCAATTGGCTTAATTCGTTTTCAGTCAAATAATTTTTGGCTATCGTTACATCTGTTTTTCTTATTTTATCACCTTTCCAAGTTTTTAGCCCCATGTTCTGCTGTTCTGCTTTTGCTCTCTCAACAATTAATTCTGCTGCTGTATGCTGATGAATTGCCCAATGCAATTTATTTTGAATAGTTGCAAAAAAATCTTTTGTCATATCTGCTTTTGGGTTATAATCAACACTCAACATATATATATCTTTAACCTTTTGATAGAATATTTTTTCGGAACTACGTATATCGCGAATACGTTCAAATAATTCATCAAAATAGTTAATTTGATTACCCGATTTTAAACGTTCATCATCAAGAGTAAAACCTTTAATTATGAATTCTTTTAATCTTTGCGTTGCCCAAATTCTAAATTGTGTTCCACGATGAGATTTAACTCTGTATCCAATTGAAATTATTACATCAAGATTATAGAAATCAATTTCTCTTTCAATATTTCGATTTCCTTCTGTTTGAACTGTTCGGAAATTCCGAACAGTTGAAAGTTGCTGCAATTCATCTTCTTCGTAAATGTGCTTGATATGCTCACTAATAGTAGATTTTGCTTTTTGGAATAATTCGGAAATTTGATTTAATGACAGCCAAACGGTTTCGTTTTGAAGACGCACTTCAACTTTAGTAACGCCATCTGATGTTTGATATAGAAGTAACTCCGAATTGTTTTTCATTTTTTAAAATCCTTCATAAATTATTTTGGATATATCGCTTTTTCAATCCAAGCAAATTTGTCATTTATAACGCTCATATAATACCTTTGAATTTTTAATTGCAGAGTTTAAAAATGAATATTTAATATTTTTTTCTGATTCAAATTCCGAATTTGTGTATATTAATATATCCATAGGAATCATTGATCCTCTTAACGACATTCTAATATCTAATCCTCTTTTATGTTTTGGCAAATCTGAATCTTGAATTATCAACAAATCTAAATCACTATCATCATTTTGATTTCCAGACGCATACGATCCAAACAAAATAATCTTATCTGGATTGAAATTATTTGCAATCTTTGAGGTTATTTCATTTATTTTTTCAGTATTTATCATTTTTTACTTTTTTTATGCAAGTTATAGATTATTATTTGAAAATGCAATTTTTTTCTTCCTACTTGCTGCTAACTATTTTATAAGTCTGATAAAATCATCCTTTACCTCCATATTTGGGTGAATAGTCCTAATAAATGTCATCCTTTATTTATAAAACAAATTTAATAATTATATTTTACAAATCATCAAAAGGTGTTTTTATTTGAAGTCAGAGTAAGACACAATCTTCAAAATTAAAAAATGCTAAACTCAGTAAGTTTGTATAAATGTTTTTTTCAACGCCCGGTTAACTGATAATCATGAATTAATAGACCTGGTGATAAATTTAATTTAGTTGTTAATTTACGAATCATATCAACTGTTAATTTGCGTTTACGATTAAGAACTTCGGAAACTCTACTTTTACTACCAATCTCATCAACTAAGTCCACTTGTTTTAATTTCATTTCCTCCATTCGTATCCTAATAGCTTCTATTGGGTCGGGGGCTTCAATTGAATAATGTTTTCTCTCATATTCATCAATCATTAACCCAATAATATCTGCTTCGTCGCTTTCTGTAGTACCTATAGGAGCATCAAATAATATCTCAAGCCTTTTCAATGCTAATTTGTAATCATCTTCTGTTTTTATCAATTTTATATTCATAATTCCGTTATTTTAAATTTTGTTTACATCTATCTTATCATATTCAGAATGAAGCCCAATGAACTTAATAAAAATCCACTTTTTTTCGAAATTGAATTTGGTAATTAATCTATATGAATTTCCTTTTATATTAAAAACTATCTTGCTATCTTTTAAAATACTTGCATTTGCATAAGTCTGTTTTACATCGGCAGGGGTTTCCCAATCTGAATTAATTGCTGTATCGTACCACGTTTTTAAATACTGTTCGCAATCAGGATGTTTCTTCCAATATTCTCTCAATGTACTTTTTGCAAATATCCTATCCATTTAATTAAAATATAGATGCAAAGATAATCAAAAAAATTATCAATTTGGGAACTTTTCTTGAGATGTGGTGTTTTTTTACCATATTTACCGACGAAAGTTGATTTATTATTGAATTCAGCTTACTATGTGTCCTCGTTCCTTATTGTTAAATATTTCGCGAATTTAACATTATTCTAAAACAGAAATATTTAATCTAAACTCATTTCAAAAAGTCCTTCTTCGTTTTCTTTAAAACCAAGTTTTTTTAGGTACCAAATATACTCTTTGCTGTCGCCGGAGGTTACAACTTTTTTATAACCGGCTTCAATAAATTTATTTCTTAATCGAAGATAGATATATTTTCCGTTTTTAAAATCACGATATTCGGCTATTACGTAATCTAATCCTACTTTTAAAGTTTCATTATTTAATTTATGAGCTAAAAATATTCCGGCAACCGACATATTTCTCAATATAAAAAAACTAACGGTATTCATTTCGGGTTTATAGCTAAAATCAGGGAAATGCTTTTGAATATCGCTGTTGTGAAATTCAAGAAAACGAATTAAATATCTGTTTTCGGCTCTAACCTCAAGATATTCAAATACCTCTTTTTTAGCATAAATATTATAAAGGTAATAAATATCGACTATTACAATAAAACCATTTAAAAACCCTACGGGCAAAGCCCCTATAATAAAACCATAAATTGAAAATGTAGATGCTCCAATTAAGTTAATCAAACGAAATTTAACAATCGAGCTCATTGTCATTGAAATGGCAATAATTATAGATGCTGCGTAGCCAATAATTTGAAGTAGTGATAATTCCATATAATTTTTAAGTTTTTTAGTTTTGCATTTTTTTCCAAAGTTTAAGCGATAATTCTCTTGAAATCTTTAATATTTCTTCTTCGTTAACGTTTTGAATTATACGATCTTTAACAATTAAATTTCCGTCAGAAATTACGTGAGTAATATGATTTGAGTTAATTCCAAACAGAAAATGTCCTAAAAAGTTATTTTTATTTATTTCGGTAGGCGAATCGTAATCGAGTACAACTAAATTATTTCCACCATCGCCCGAAAAATTATTATTGTTAATATAGTGGTGAACGTTCCTAAACCTTTGATATGCAGATGGATAGTCGATGTTATCGGTATTTTGACCTGCGAAAAATGCAGCTTTGGCACTTTGCAACATATCGCTGTGCATTCCATCGGTTCCTAACATAATATTGTTGCCTAAGCCAATACCCGAAAAATAGCCAACTCTATTATTAAGGTTGCTTTCCATATTTTGCACAACCCAACTTTTTGAGTTTTTAATTAATTCCCTTTCTTTATCGCTTAAATGAAGACAATGCCCAAGTATTGTTTTTGAAGAATTTAAAACACCAAATTCGTTTAATCTTTCAACAACTCTTTTTTTGTAAGTTTCCAAGCAATGATTTTGGTCTGATAAATCTTCGGCAACGTGAATATGAATACCCGAATTATAATGTTGCATTAATTCAACAGCTTTTTTTAATGTTTCATCGCCAACAGTGAAAGAGGCATGCAGACCAACTAAACCTTGATTTTTTTGCAAATACTTTGCTGTTTCTTCAAGTCCGTTTTCGGCAATTTCTTTTTCGTCGCGGTCGGATATTTCGTAACATAACAGATGCGAAACCCCTATTTTATCGAATGCTTTTGCAATAATTTCTAATGAATTTTTAACAGCAAAAGGCGAAGCGTGATGATCAATCACAAAAGTGGAACCAGCTTTCGCACAAGCCATAGCTGTAGTTAAAGCACTATATTCAATCATATCTTCATCGAGACATTTATCTAAAGTCCACCAAATATATTTTAATATTTCAACAAAGTTTTCAGGGTTCTTTTTAGGTGCTCCCATACCTCTTGCCAAAGCCGAATAAACATGATGATGACCAACGGCAAAAGATTTTGTAACAAGTTTGCCTTTGCAATCAATTACCTCGTCTGTTATATCAATTTTACTAAAATCAATATTTGGTATAAAGGTAATTTTTCCTGATTTCCCCTCATCAATTTTTATATTTGTTATTGAAAAATCAAGTGTTTTCCAATCAATATAGGTTGCGTTTTTTAATATTATTGACATGATTGTTTGTTTTTATTTCCGTTTTAAAGGAAGTTTTGTTCGTTTAATTCCATCGTAAGCATAAAATGCGTTTGCTACTGCTGCTGCGGTTGGTACTAATCCAATTTCGCCAATTCCTTTAGCACCATAAGGACCTACTGGGTCTTTTACTTCTACGCCTTTTACAATAATTTCGGGTGTTTCGTGAGCACGCAAAATTTGCAAATCTTTCATTTTATCACTTACCAAAAAACCATCTTTCATTGGTAAATCTTCGCATAGAGCATAACCTAAACCCATGTGTACTCCGCCATGAATCTGTCCTTCAAAAAGCATTGGGTTTATAATTTTTCCTGCATCGTGAGCAGCAACCATTTTTGAAATATTTCCCGAATTATCTAAAATACATACTTGAGCCGCATATCCATACGAATAATGTATTACGGGTTCTCTATCGGTAACACCCGGTTTTGTAGTCCAATCGCAAACAAATTGACCACTATATGTTTTCCCTGAAAGCTCTTTCAACGACTTCGTTTTTAAATCTTGTTTCAATGCTTTTGCAGCATTAATTACCGCTAATCCAACTAATGCAGTTGCTCGCGACGAAGTAGTCATTCCGGTTTTTATTTGAGCTTCGGTATCAACAATTACCTCAATAATATCAGGCGAAATTGAAACCTCTTCGCAAAGCGTTTGCAGTGCCATATTGTGAACTCCTTGCCCCATTTCTGTCCACCCATGATGCAAACGAATATGGTTTTCAGAAATAATCTCAATTTTTACTTTCGATTCGTCAATCATTCCGTTTCCAACGCCCGAATTTTTTATTGCGCAAGCAAGTCCTGCAAATTTAGCTTTATAAAAATCTTCTTTTACTGCATCTAAGCATGCACGAATGCCAACTCCAAAAACTTTTTGTCCGGTAGAAGTTCTTAATCCATCAACAAGAGCATTATCGTATCTGAATTTCCATCTATCAAAACCACCTTTTTTGCAAATTTCATCAATACAACTTTCCAAAGCAAAAGCCACCTGATTAGCACCAAACCCACGCATAGCACCGCTTGGTATATTGTTGGTATAAACTGTTTTTGCTTCAATATCAACTTCAGGGATAAAATATCCGCCGGCAGCATGCCCAGCAACTCGTTCTAAAACTTTTGTTCCAACCGAAGCATAAGCACCGGTATCGCCCACTGCACGAAGTTTTAAAGCAGTAAGTTTTCCATTTTCGTCGGCACCAATTTCAATATCCATAAAAACCGGATGTCGTTTTGGGTGTAGTCTTATTGATTCTTCGCGTGTAAGAGTTAATTTTACAGGTTTATTTAATAAAAATGCAAAAAGTGAAACTTGCCCTTGAACACTTAAATCCTCTTTACCGCCAAATCCGCCACCATTAGGCACAAGAGTAACACGTACTTTTTCTTCGGGAAGTCCTAAAATTAAAGCAACTTGTCGGCGATCTTCGTAAATACCTTGACTTTGGCTGAAAAGCTCTAACCCACCATTTCCATCGGGGCGAGCAATTGCAGCTTCTTTTTCTAAAAAAGCATGCTCAATTCGTTGTGTTTCGTAAAAATCTTTTGAAGTATATTTTGAATTTTTAAGTACCAAATCGGCATTTCCTATTGTAAACTGTGTAGTGTTAAAATGGTTAGGTTTTTCGGGGTGAACACGTTCGCCATCAATGGCTTCAAAAACATCAACAATAGGTTCAAATACCTCATAATCAATCTGTATTAAATTTACTGCTTTTCGGGCAATTTCATCTGAATCGGCAACAACTCCGGCAATTACATCGCCAATATAATGAGTAGTTACACCTTCTTCAATCATTACATGCCAATCGTTATAAATTAAACCAACAATTTTTTCGGCGGGAATATCTTTTGCTGTAAATATTCGGTGAACACCTTTAACTTTTTCAGCTTCGGAAGTGTTAATTTTTAATACTTTAGCTTTTGGATAATCGCTAAATTTCAAAGCTGCAAAAAGCATTCCTTCAAAAAAAATATCATCAACATAAGGACGCTGACCAAGTGCTGTTTTATAAGCATCATATTTAGGATGTGAAACTCCTATTTTGCCTGATGTTTGAGTTACTTCAAGTGTTTTATTATTTTTTATTGTTTCGGCTGCCAAAAGAATTGCATCTTCAATTTTTTTATACCCTGTACATCTACAAAGATGAGGTTTTATAGCTTTTTGAATTTCTTCGAGACTTGGATTTGGATTATCTTGTAACAATACTTTAGTACGACTAACAAAACCGGGCGAACAAAAACCGCACTGCACTGCTCCTTTATTAACAAATGCCTTTGCAATTACATCTTTTACATAATCAGGGAATCCTTCGGTGGTAAATACTTCTGAACCTTCAAGTGTTTTCATTTTAATTACACATGCAAGTTTTGCTTTTCCATTAATTTCAACTGTGCATGCTCCGCAAACAGCCTGACCCGAGCAACCATCTTTTGCAGAAGTAATATGTTTGTCGAGTCGCAGATGACTTAACAGTGTTTTGTCGGTATCGCCTGTGTAGCTTTGTTTTACACCATTTAAAGTATAGCAAATCATGACAATAATTTTTTAAGATTATCAATATCGGGATAAATTGCTTCGGGAATATTTAGTAATTTATTTACCGATTTTAGGTCTTTTAATCCGCTACCTGTGAGCAAAACAACATTTCGGGAGTTTTCTGTTAGTTTATTGTTTTTTTGATAAGCTAGTAATCCTGCAAAAGCATTTGCAGCAGCAGGTTCGGCAAATATTCCGCTGTTTTTCGATAAAATTTTTGATGCTTCAAGAATTTCATTATCCGAAACGGTAAGAAACTCACCATTATATTTTTTAATATACTGCTTTGCAAGATAGAAATTTCGTGGAATATCAACCGAAATGGAATCGGCTATGGTTGTGCTTGGTTTAACTTGAAAATCTTTTGAGTTTAGATTTCTAATTAAATTATCGCTTCCTTCGGATTGCACCATTACAATAGTAGGAATTTTTTCGATAATACCAAGTTCAAGTAAATCTTCAAATCCTTTGTAAACACCTGAAATGATTACACCATCGCCAACCGGAACAAAAATTTTATCAGGAATTTGAAAATTTAATTGTTCAAATAATTCATAAGAAACCGTTTTTTTGCCTTCAATTGTAAACGGATTAAATGCTGTATTGCGGTTATACCAACCAAATTCCTCGGTGGCTTTAATGCTCAAATCAAAAGCATCATCGTAAGTGCCTTTTACCGGAATAATTGTAGCTCCATACATTATAATTTGTGTTAATTTGGCAATAGGAGCGGCTTCGGGTACCATAATTATTGCTTTTTGATTTTGCGATGCACAAAGTCCGGCTAACGAAGAGCCTGCATTTCCGGTTGATGCAGCAACAATTGTATTGTATCCTTTTTCTTTTGCATAAGCCGAAACTATCGCCGAAGCTCTATCTTTAAACGAAAAAGTAGGGTTTTGCGAGTCGTCTTTAAAATATATTTTAAAAGGCAAATTTTCTCCATTCAATTTTTCAAAACAATATAGTGGTGTGTTACCAACTCTTAGAATTGGAAGGCTTTCGAGATTATTAAAAGGAAATAAATCAATAAAACCACGTTGTTTGAAATTCGCAAAAGTGGAAAAACTCTTTTTCAGATTTTGATAATCGTAAATAGTTTTTAAAACACCTCTGGGTGGCTTTGTGGGCGTGTTTGTTTTGTTACATACAGGGCATAAATACATAGTTTCCGAACCATTATATTCTCTCCCACAATCGGTACACCTATAAATGAATTTTGATATATTTGTTTTTTCTGACATACAATAATTGTTTAATACAAAATTAATGAATTATTTTATCGTTACTTTTAAAAATTGATTTATTTAGTTCTTCAAAATACCCAATAGCATTTGTTTTTTCAACCCATTCTTTTACACTAATTTTATAATTATTTAGTCCTGATCGAGTTTTAATTATGGCGAATTCGCCATAATTAAAACTCTAATTATAAAAAATCTACCAAATACCTATAAATTCAACACTATTACTATTTTTAAGTCAATCAAAGAAATACAAGTTTTCTTATGAAATTTATCACTAAGTTTTATACTTCGTAAAACGATTCTCTGCTTGGAGCAGTGGCGCGATAAATCAGGATTTCATGTCTATTCACAACAAATTTATTTAATTTTGTTGAACTTCCAATTTATGCCAAACCCACCATTATTCTAAGCTGTTGTTATGCGGTCGGCTTTATTTCATATTTTGGTTATTAGTTTTAGTGTTTTCAAATCGTAAACGTGTATTTCGTTTTTATCTGTTTTATCATATTTGTTATTATTGTTCGTGTCTACATGTCCAGTTATTACAATAGTTCCTGTCAACATGTTTACTATCCATGTCCTAACAAAAAAATTATTGTCTGTCAGTTGAGTTTTTGATTTCCCGTCTGTCGATAAAATTATTATTTGTGTAGGGTCGTTCCAGTCAATACCGCTTTTTCCGTCCAGGTCAACTGTCCTTGCGGCAACAACGATTAAGTTAATTCCTAAACTGTCAATTTTAATCTGTTCATTTTTTTCAATTCCAGCCTTATTTGGGAAGTCAACTTGATTTGTTTCACCAGTCTTGGTATTAATAAATAATAGATATTTGCTCTTTGTTTCAAGCATTTTTCCCCAGTTCTCAATTGAAGCAATTACGTATTCTGTTCCGATTACTTCTGTCAGTTTGTTGAAGTGAACGTAATTATACTTGTCCTGTCCGTACATAGTCAGGTTTATTATTATCAGGACGATTATTAATATTTTTTTCATTTTCAGTTGTTTTATTGTTTGTAATGTCTTGTTTTAAGCATAAAGCATAACAATTATTTTATTTCAACAACCCAGTTCTATCATTAAAATCGTTTATTAAATCGTCCCAACGATTAACTTGAGAGAATAATTTATCCCATATTTCCCTATCATACCAAAGTTGATTTAGGTCTTCAACATCTTTTTCTTGTTGTTCAACCCATGTGAAATATTTTAAATTATGAATTGCTTTTCTGTCATAATAATTCAATTCTTTCATATAGTCAGATTTTGTGCCTAACATACATTTTTCAAAATCTTTTACTGCTTGAATATCCGAATATTTTCCTTTTTCTTCAGTTAATTCTTCAAGACGCGATTTATACATATCAGCAGAATCGGTAGCAATGGTAACAATTATATCATCACCGGTCATTTCGTAATATTTTGCAGTTTTAATAGCCGAAAGAATATTGCCAATTCCCGAAATACCAATTAAATGTAAATTATTAATTACTTCAACAGGAATACCAATCGATTTTAAATATGCTTGTCCATCTTTTTCGTTGAAAAGACGTAAAATTCGCATACAATCTTCGTCATCAATAGCAGTAACAACGTCAGTATTTTTTACATTATGCACCCAAGGAACATGTTTATCGCCAATACCTTCAATGCGATGACCACCAAAACCATTCATTAACAACGTAGGACATTGCAGAGCTTCCGAAGCTACAACTTTAACGTGAGGAATTATGGTTCTAAGATAATCGCCGGCAGCAATAGTTCCTGCAGAACCGGTTGCAGAAACATAAGCAGCTAATTTGCTATTTTTATTTTTTATTGTATTAAAAACATCTTCAATGGCTTTTCC
>CAZRCF010000040.1:0-13906 GCA_964598505.1 uncultured Lentimicrobiaceae bacterium
AATAATAAAAAAATATTTAATCTTTTGCTGACAAAAAAAGTAAAAACTGAAATTTGTGATGAAAATGGTTGGACACCATTACATGAAGCTGCATATAAAAATCCTATGAACAATATTGGAGATACAAACCAGTTTTATTATGTTAAAATGCTTGTAGAATATGGAGCAAATTTAAATTCGATTTCAACCGGTGAGCGCTTTTATAGTGGTTTTGGTGTAGGTTCCGTTACAATTCCTGAAGGTTCTACTCCACTTGATGTTGCGATTATATCAAAAGCATCGAAAAAAATAATTGACTTTTTGATTATTAACGGTGCAATAAGAAAAATCCCTGACAACTATTAAAAATAATTATGAATATTATTCTCGAGGTTAAATAAAATAAAATCAATTTTTTCCAATTTTAAAAAGTAATTCTGAAAAATTGCTAAAAAGTGAAATAAATATAAAATTAACTTCTTTTTATAATCAATCTAAATAAAATCTGATTATATTTGCTGATTAAAATAATTGAAAATCAAATAAAAAATTACCAAAATGGAAAATAGTTTAGAAACAAAAGTACAAAGTGTAATTGAACAAATTCGTCCTTACTTGCAAGCCGATGGTGGCGATATTCGTTTAGTAGAAATTACTGAAGAGAAAATTGTTAAAGTAGAACTTCAAGGTGCGTGCGGTGCTTGTCCTCACAGTGTAATGACTCTTAAAAATGGCGTTGAACAAGCAATGATTAAAGCAATACCTGAAATTAAAGCTGTTGAAGATATTAATATCGCATGCTAAAATATTAAATTGTTAGATTTTTAAATCTATTCTTTATTATTCATTATCATAAATAAAAAAATATTACTATGGGACTTAAATGTGGAATTGTTGGTTTAACAAATTCTGGAAAAACAACACTATTTAATTGTATGTCGAAAACAAAGGCACAAGCAACTAATTTTGCATATAGTACAAATAAATCTAACTTAGGTGTATGTGATGTTCCTGATAATAGATTGATTGAGATAAATAAATTTATAAAAGCCGATCAATTGATTTTTGCTAATGTTGAAATTGTTGATATACCTGGTTTAGCAAAAGGCGCAAGTGAAGGAGAAGGATTAGGGAATACTTTTTTGGCAGATATTCGCCAATCTGATGCTCTAATACATGTTCTTCGCTGTTTTGATGATGAAAATATGCCACATGTTGAAGGTTCGGTTGATCCTGTTAGAGATATTGATATTGTTGAATTTGAACTTCAGCTAAAAGATTTAGATCAAATAAATAAAAAGTTAGTAAAAGTTGAAAAGTCAGCAAAAGTTGGTGATAAAGATGCGAAAAAAGCTGCCGAAGTTCTAATAAAATGCAAACATCATATCGAAAACTTTCAAAGTATTAGAAGTTTAGATTTATTAGAAGAAGAATATAGACATATTGCCGATTTAATGCTACTTACCGGCAAACCAATGATGTATGTTTGTAATGTTGATGATAATTCGGCAACTCTAGGAAATAAATATAGCAAAGCCGTTGAAGAAGTTTTAACCGAAAGTGGTGCCGAAGTTGTTGTTGTGGCAGGTAAATTAGAAGCTGATATTGCCGAACTTGATAGCGAAGAAGATAGAATTGCATTTTTACAAGATGTTGGATTAAGTGAACCTAGTGTAAATAAACTTATTAATACTGCATACCGACTATTAAATTTAATAGTATTTTTTACGGTAGGAGGAAAAGAAAATAGAGCATGGAGTATTCGCAAAGGAGCAACTGCTCCTCAAGCAGCTGGAGCTATTCACAGCGATCTTGAACGTGGTTTTATTCGTGCAGAAGTAATAAAATATATTGATTTAGTTCACTACGGAACTGAGGTAAAATGCAAAGAGGCAGGTAAAATGTTAGTTGAAGGCAAAAATTACATTGTTCATGATGGTGATATTTTAAATATTCGCTTTAATGTTTAAAGCTTATTTATACAAACAAAAAAAGGCTGCCATTATTTTGCAGCCTTTTTAGTAAAAATACTTTAGCTATTCTTTTTTACCTTCAACATAAAGTAATTTAATAAATGAATCATCAGCAAAGCTAATCCACATATATTTTATCTCATTTACATCAAATTTAGGTGTAAAACATAATATTTGTTCATGAACACCTTCGTCACCTGAAATTGTATATGTGCAAGCATAATCACCAGTTTCAGATTTAGTAGTGTAGTTGTGAAACAATGTATTATCGTTTAACATAATATAAACTTTATAGTCTTTCCATTTATACTCGTCTTTCGATTTATTTAAAATTTTAAGTGTAAGTTTTGAGTTGCTATTAGCTTCGCTATAAATGTATGTTTTAGGATAAATTCCTGCAATAAAATTTATAGTTTTGCTCGAATTGGCAATTGACTCAAGATAAACAGGGTCTTTTGCAGTCATTTGTGCTTGAATTTTTAATGCAAATAGCATATTTAATCCAATAATTGAAATTAGTAATAGTTTTTTCATAGTTTTTAAAATTTAATTAATAATTAAGTGTAAAATTGTTTTTATTTAGAATTAATTCTACAACAAATATACAAAGTATTGTATAATATTTTAAAAAAATAAAAAATATTTTTATCATTATAATATTACATAAGGAAATTTATTTAAGTAAATTGTTTATTTGCGTAAGGAAATTTAATATTTATTTTTTTTATTATTGATTTATAAATTTAATTATATATTAACAATAACTTTAAATTTGTTGTATATTTGTAGAAATTTAAAACTTAAATTATGAAAAAAATCTATTTACTTTTTGTTGGTTTAATATTTTGTTTAAACTTACAAAGCCAAATTAGCCAGTTTAACGACTCATCAATGTATGGTGGAAGTATTAATTATTATGCAAAAAATTCAAGTTGTGTGCTTGTAGCAACTGATGGTGGAATATTTAAAACCACTAACCAAGGTCAAAATTGGACAAATGTTTCTCAACATTTCGATCCAAATACAGTAAATTGCGAAGTTATTTTTAGTATTAATACCGATTTTTATGCAAAATCGAACAGTTGGGATGGTTCAGGTATTTTTAAAAGTACTGATAATGGTACTAACTGGTCATTATTAAATTTTTCTACATGGTATCCTCAAGCAATTGGCAAACTTTCAAATTCTTTGTATGTTGTTGGTGGAGATATGAGTGGTGGACGATTATATTCTTCTACTGATGGTAGTTCTTGGACTCCAAAAGCTATTATTTGGGATAATAATAATTATAATTATTGGTGTAATCTATACTCATTTAATAATGATAAACTTTATCTTGCGTTTAATGACACTTTGTATTACACTACAGATGGTAATTCATTTGATACAATTTCCTTTAATGGACTTGGAGAATCTGGTGAAGATATTACAAACAGCAACGATAGGCTCGGAGGTGATTCGTTAGGAAATTTATATTATGGAAGAGATGAACTTTATAAATATGATTTTAATTTAAAAATATGGAATGATATTTCAACAGTTTTTTTACCTGTAGGATATCAAATAATGGATATTTCGGTTACAACTAACACAATTTTTATTAATGCAATGCATCCTACGCAAGGAATACGATTATATAAGTCAACTAACCAAGGTAGCACATTTGCTGAAATTATTACTAACTTAGCTATACCTATGATAGGCAATATAATTGAAGTAGCAACAAATAGTTTTATCGGAAATGCTATTGATGATAGAGTTATTACAACATCAAATGGAGGAACCACATGGACAGCTAACCCTAATCAATATACTGCTACTTATGCTGGAAATCTTACGCGGTCGGGCAACACTCTTTTGTTTTCGAGAGAAATTAAAGGTTTAATAACTTCTAATAATCAAGGTACTAATTGGGTTGTATCAAATAATGGAATACCAGATTTTTCGGGAATAGTATATTTTGTAAATCAAATAACCCAAGTAAAAGATACACTTTTTTCAATTGTTATGACGGATCCTATGACTGAACAAACTGCATTATTCAAATCGTCTAACAATGGAACGCAATGGAATATTTGCCCAATTACAGCACCATATAACACAGGTGAAGAGTATGTATTTGCCGGAAAATGCGATTCTGCATTATTTATATCTTATATGGATACAAACACTAATAAGTATGCATTAATTGTATCATTTAACAATGGTAGTTTATGGCAAAAACCAAGCACGGCAAATAACTCTGAAAAAATATTTTTAAAGGGACCTAAAAATTGTTTATTTGCTTTTTATTCTCAAAACAATGATTGGCAAGACTTTACTGATGTTTTTATGACTAACAATTTTGGAACTACTTTTAGCAACATAAATACAGGTAATTTATTTAACGATAATTTATTAATAAAAAGAGTTTATGACTTTAGAGGAGATAAAGGTGGTCCAATGATGGATTTTGATGAAGGAAATAATAAAGCTATTTTTGCTGTTCGTGATAGAAGCATGGGTAATGGTATCGATAAACTTTATTTATATAACATTACAACAACTACATGGTCGGAAATTACTACTATTGGTCTTCCTGCAAATTATATTGCAAACTGTATTTTGTATTCGGGGAATAACACTTGGCTACTTGCAACAAATACAGGGTTATATAAAAGTACTAATGGAGGAATTAACTGGGGCATAACTCATTACCCAAATAATTGGATTAATGGAATTACAATAAATAGTATTCAAAATATTGCTAATAAATCGTTTTTAGGAACTATTGCTAATGGAGTTTGGGTTGTTGACCATTCATTGGGTATTATTGAACAAGTTAAAGATAATGATTTACAAATTTACCCAAATCCAACAGCAGATATTGCAAATATAGTTATACCAAACTTTAATGGAAAAACTGCAAATGTTATTGTTTATAGCTTTGATGGAAAAGAGATTATAAATAAAACAGTTAACAATAATCAATTTCAATTAAATTTGAAAAACTTATCAATAGGAAGTTATTTTGTTGTAATTAACTCGAATAATGAAATTTATAAAAAAACAATTATTCGCAAGTAAATAATTTAGTTTATTACAACTTAAAGCGTTCAACCATAAAAATTGGTTGAACGCTTTTTTTGAAGTAAATATAAAATTGCCTTTTTATGATTTATAACAAAATAAATTTTAAATTTGTAAAACAATAAAAGCGGTAAAAACTTTACTAAGCCATACCAAAATTGGGTGGATATATATCTTTATTGAACATATAAACGAGTTATATGCCATATAAAACACCACAATGAAACAAAATACCTTAATAATATTTATATTCTTTTCTACCATTTCTTTTAGTCAAAATATTACAATTGTTGGAAGTGTGTACAATTATTCAGATTCTACACCTGTTGCCTTTGCTAATATTTCTATTGAAAAATTTAATAAAATAGAAGGTGCTTCTTGCGATATTAATGGTAATTTTATTTTAAAAATCAAAAAGGAGCAAATTACTGGTGAGATAAAAATTTCTTTTATGGGCTGTAGATTAATGTATTTGAAAAACTTACCTGATAACCTTGACACTATTAACATAGGGAAAATACCTTTATTTGATAATCAAATTAAAAATGTTGATTATATATTACACCATTGCCGTTGGTTTGATTTTAGATGCAGACAATTAAATAAATCTTTTTTTAGAGAACAAGATAAAAGAAATAAAGAATATATTTCAAAAATGAATAACTCGATTAAAGAATTTCGCTTTTCATTTAATAATAAAATATATAAAATAAAGAAATACAAAGATATATGTAAAAGAGAATACTATGAAAATAATAAAATGTTTAAAGCTAAAAAACTTCATTATAAATGGAAAAAGAAATTTGAATATTATGATGTTATGATTGATTTATCGAAGCCTGAAAAACAATAATATACGCCATATAACAAGCCGCTCATAAGCAATTGCGGTAGTTTCAGGCTATTAAACATACCACAGTAAGCAGGTATGTTTAACAAATGAGCAAAGCAAATTCCACTAAATTCGCAAATTATAATAGCGCCGACCGTTAATAAACATATTATGAAGACATTACACATATTTACAATTGTATTTATGACTTTATTGTTTTCTTGTAGAAAGACCAACCCCTCAAAAATTGAATTTGAATGACAAACATTTAAATTACCTATAAAAGTTGTTATCGCAAAAGAAAAATTAGGACTTCAGTATGATTCCTATTCAGGTTTTTATAACGGAAATATAAATAATAAATCAATTGAAACCCAACTTGATGGATATCCATTGTTTATGGGTAGCGACAATGACATGGAAGAAAGTTATTACGATAATTATTTTGTAGGAATAACATTTTTTAAAAAGGATAAAACTATTGAACAATTCAAAACCTACTTTGAAAAACAGTACAATATAAATTTTAAAACAGAAATTAAAGACTTTGGTGTAACAAGAACATTGCCTCCACTTAATATGACATATCAGTATATTAAAACAAATGAAGGACTTTTTGTTGCGTTAAAGGAAATTTACCGTAAGCCTGACAATAAAAAATACATTTCAATTTCGTTTTACAAAGGAATTTCAGAAAACGAACTTGGAAAATATTTAGAATGTGTACAATGAAAGAAGTAAGATTGGCAACAAAGGTTTGCTTTCAGCTGAGGTGAACTGGAAATTGAAACGATAAACAAATTAATAAGCGTTAGCGGTAAGCGACAAGAAAGTAGTCCTTAATATCCTCCGAACAGCAAGCTTCGGGCTTTATACCGCATAATGAGGAATACAAAAATGAAAAAATATTTGGATGTTTGTAACTTTTAAGTTACCTTTGTGAGCAAATTTATTTTTGATGGAAAAAATTAGACAAGTAGTTGCTTATAAAAATTATTTTGAAGATTTTTTAGCTGAACAACCAATTAAAATTCAAAACAAAATATTCAAAATAATTGAAGCAATTGAAACTTTAGAAAGAATTCCTACAAGTTATTTAAAGCACCTTACTGGAACAGATGGATTATATGAAGCAAGAATTCAACTTGCTTCAGACATTTGGCGAGTTTTCTGCTTTTTTGACAATGGAAAGTTGGTTATACTGTTAAATGGATTTCAGAAAAAGACTCAAAAAACTCCATTAAGTGAAATTAATAAAGCAAAAAAAATAATGAAGGAATATTATGAAACAAGAAATAGTAAATAAAGATATTAAACCTTGGTCCGAAATAAAGAACCAAATTTATGGAACCATTGGAAATGAAAGACGAGACACTCTTGAAAGAGAAATGGAGTCATTTAAAATTGGACTCCTACTTAAAAAAGCAAGAGAATCTAAGCATCTTACACAAGAAGAACTGGGTCAGATAATAGCAAAAAAAAGAACTTACATCTCACGAGTAGAAAACGATGGAAGTAATATTACTTTGAGCACTTTATTTGACATTGTTGAAAAAGGACTTGGGGGAAAGGTGAAAATTTCACTGGAATTCCAATAAGAAAATTACGCGGTTTAACAGCAGTTTGGCACAATAAGGGGGTGGCGAGTGTGAAAGTTCGACACCAAAATTAATTAACTTTTGTGTGCGGCAAAGTTGAAGCGGGGTATAGTCCGCTATTTCTTATAGCCGCAACTGCGATTATTTATCATTTTAAAACGACCCACTGAATGATAACAATGAAACACAAAATATGAAAAATTTGATAATTTTACTTATAATTGCAATAGTATTTGCAAGTTGCAATTCGATAAATAGAAAGAAAAATGATATGAAAGAAACATCAAGAAATAAGACAGACAGAACTCAAATAAATGATACAACACCAAAAGTGGTTGGTATCGGTGGAATTTTCTTTTTTTCAGATAATCCAAAAGAAACAAAAGAATGGTATAATAAGAATTTAGGACTTGAAACCAATGAGTGGGGTTCAAGTTTTGAATTTAGAAACGCCAATCGACCTGACGAAATTAATTATTTACAGTGGAGTCCTTTTAAGAAAGGAAGCGAATATTTTGCTCCATCAAAAAAGGAATTTATGATTAATTATCGAGTTCAGAACATTGAGGGTTTGGTGAGTAAATTACAAGCCAATGGAGTAACCATACTTGATAAGATTGAAACGTTTGATTATGGAAAATTTGTTCATATAATGGATACAGAGGGAAACAAGATAGAACTTTGGGAACCAATCGACACCGTTTTTACTAATATGGGTGGAAAGACAACCAAATAGGAATTGAAAACAGACCAAGATAATAAAGCAATTTCAAACTCTCAAACAAAACAAATACTCCATCCGTTAATACTATTTAACTAAAAAAGCAGAGACGCAAAACCCATTATTAAAAAACAAGGCATAGCTTTAAAACTTTAAAAATATGGATAATAAATATAATTGATTATGATAAAATCTTTTTCTGTTTTTATTCTAACGTTAGTCTTTTTTTTAAATTCCACTTCGTGTAAAAGAGATAATGAAGTTTCTTGTACAGAGGAATATCGCTATGTAACAATTACAATTAATGGAGTTGTACTTGATGATTTTTTTACATTAAGAAACATAAATGGAGATACTATTCGGTACGAGAAAGACACTTTTATTGGTAATAATGTTTATATTGTTTTAAGTGATAGTTATCAAAATGTAATAAAAAACAAAGTTGAAAATTTTACTTTTAAGGGTTTAATAAATGACTCAATAGTGGTGAATGAACAGTTTGTTATTAAAGCTGATGAATGCCATATTGAATACATAAGCGGTAAAACAGAAGTTAATTTATAATTGTATTTAAACACGAATATTTTATAAAAGTAGCCGTTACCCTTTCCTTTGAAATTGTAAAGCAATATTTTCAGCAATTTTATTTATTTTTTTCATTACTAATTTTTCGTCGGCAGTTAAAATATTGGAGTTTTGCATAATAATTTTACCATTAATAATAACATCGGTTACATCGCTGCCATTAACTGCATATACAAGGGTAGAATAAATATTATAAATTGGTGTTGTGTTTGGTTTTTCAATATCAATTAAAATAATATCGGCTTTTTTTCCAACTTCTAATGAGCCAATTTCTTTATCTAAATTTAAAACTTTTGCACCCTCTATTGTTGCAATACGAACAGCCATTTCGGCAGTTATCGATGTTGGATTATCGGTAGAAAGTTTAGCCAATAATGTCATGGTTTTCATATCTTCAAACATATTCAAATTATTGTTGCTTGCCACACCATCGGTGCCCAAACCAACTTTGCATTTTGAATTTAAAAGTTTTGTTATTGGAGCCACTCCACTCGATAATTTCATATTACAAACAGGATTATGAGCAATTGCAACTCCTTTTTCGTGAACAATTGAAATATCGTCATCGTTGAGCCAAACGCCATGTGCTGCAATTACATTATCGGATAAAACGCCAATATTATTAAGATATTGAATTGGTGTTTGGTTATATTTTTTATTAATAGTATCAATTTCCCATTTCGATTCGGCTACATGAATATGAAAATTTATTTTATTGTAGTCGGCAAATTTCTTAGCTTTTTTAAGTAATTCGGTGCTACATGAGTAAGGCGAATGTGCTGCAACTCCTACAGTTATTAAAGAATCGTTTTTGTATTTTTCAATTAGCATTTTTGAATGATTAAAGCACTCATCGGGCGTTTTGCTGTTTGGAGCAGGAAAATCAATTAAACTTTCGCTTATAATTCCTCGCATACCAATTGTTTTAGCCACTTTTGCAACCTCATCTTCAAAAAAATACATATCGTTAAAAGTAGTTGTACCGCTATGTATCATCTCAATCATGGCTAATTCCGAGCCACATTTAACATTTTCTGCATTATCAAATTTAGCCTCTGCCGGAAAAATATAATCGTTTAACCACTCTTTAAGGTGCATATCATCGGCATAACCTCTAAAAATGGTCATTGCCAAGTGTGTATGACAATTTATTAAACCGGGCATTACAATTTTGCCTTTTGCATCTATTACATTATCAGATGTGTATTCTTTTTCAACAGCAACACTTTCACCTATTGCAATAATAGCATCATTAATAATTACCACACTTCCATTTGAGTAAATTGTTCCATTAGTATTAACCGTTACAACAATACCGTTTTTTATAATTATATCAGCTTTTGTCAAAGTATATGATTTTATTTTATTAAAAATATTTTTTTACAAATTTATCAATAATTACTCAAATTGATACTTAAAATAATTTTTAGTTTGCAAAATGATAATATTTTTTGATAATATGTTAAAAAAAATTATATTTGTAAAATAATAAAAACGGTAAAAACTTTACAAAGCCATCCAAACTGGGTTGATATATACAGTTTTATTGTACATATATACGAGTTGGTTGCAATACATTAATAATTCGCCTTTTGACAAAAGATAGAAAACAAAATGAAATCAAATAATTTAAAACCTGATTGGTGGGGCAGAGCATTTGGAATGACTGCGATTTTAATAGCATCTGCATCTCTTTATTTTCAATTCTTTAATAGTAAGCATGGTTTTAACGCTAATATAAGAAATACCTACGTAATGCCTGACACTACTTATTTTGAAATTGTTTTTATAAATGATGGTGATTATAATGAAATTATAAAAAGAGGTGGATTTGTTTTTGTCCCAACTAAAAGTAATATAAAGCATATTGAATCTTCTTATTTAATTGAGAATATCGAAATTAAAAAAGGTGATCGAAAAATGATAAAACTTAAATATCAAACATACACAAAAAGAAATATTTGGGAATTAGGAATTTCAGAAACCGATACAAGCAGTATCAATATTTATTTTTATTTGATAACAATTGATGATAAAGGCAGAGAATATAAGTGTGAAACAAAAATCGGGTATATAGACAAGAATTATAATTATTTTGATAATACGCCAGTATTAATAGATTTAATTAACCCTGATAAAACAAATAAAATTAATGATTAGCAAAATTTACTACATACAACATGTTGTACATACAAGGCGAGGTAAAGTATCTGTATGACAAATAAACAAAAATATATAAACCAACTAAGTTATGACCAGCAAGTCAGGAATACACCTACACAATTTTACACGAGACCGTCAGCATTTTAGTATCAAAGAAATATCCAAAGAAATATTAAACCTACTTCTTAATCTCAATAAAATTACCACTTTTACCTGATTTAATTTTAATATTAGCAGGTAGCTCTAAATTGTTTCTATTTGAGTTATTATTAGCCACTTTATCAATATCTTCAAACGAAATTTGATAGATTAAAATTTTATCTCTATCAACCGCCAAAACATGAAATCCGTGATATGCCTTTTGGTCGAAAATATAATTGTTATCGGGTCGCATTTTTCGTAATGGCGCTCCCCATGCACCTTCGCCAATAAATACTATTCCATTGCTATCGCTTCGCGAAAAAGTTTGATTATTAATATTTATATATGCCGGATAGGTGGTTTTTATAATATGTGTGTGTGATTCTGAAATTACATCAACACCATATTTTGTAAAAAGCGGTGCCCAACACAAAAATAAATCTTCTCGTTTATTGTATTTTTTGCCTTGAGGGTTTATAGGTATATGATATTGAACCATTTGCCATTTTGAATTGGTTGAAGCTTCGCGCAGCAAATTTTCGGTAACGCTTAGTTGTGTTGGATTACAAACATTCGATAAATTATTTAAAGTTACAACGCTTATTAAATCACCGCCCAAATTACTTACAAAATTTGAAGTTGAATCAATTATATCGAAAATATTTACTAAATCAAGCTTGTCTTCATGGTTGCCCATTGCCGGAATTATTGGAATTAACAAACCATCATCGGTTCTAGTTAATTGCCAATCGTTGAGCCATTTTTTCCAATCGCTTTTGCGAAAAAAATTAAACATATTTAAAACAAAGTCGCCACCAAAAAGAACAACATCAGGAACAATTTTGCTTACCATTTTATTACCATCTCTCCTACCCTTTTGGCATTTTTTTGGGTTCATTTCATATAATGGAACACTGTTTCGGCTATCGCCTCCGGCAACAATTAATAACGAAGAAGCATTATCGGGTAATGTTTTAAACGACATCATTCTGCTTTTTAATCCACTAATTGTGTCGCATAAAATAAAATAATATCGTTTGCCCGAATTTAAGTTTTCTAACCTAACAAAGTTGTTTTTCAGCTTTTTATAATTGTTTGACGAACTAACTCCACATTTGTTTGCATATTTTTCAGTTTGATTATCAAAAGGCAAAGTATCGTAATAAAACAATACATCATGGCTTCCACACCAGCCAATAACAACACTTGTTTGAGAATTTTCACGATACATTAATCTAAATTTATCGAATGGAAGTTTTTGACCATAAATAGTTACACCGAAAAATAAAACAATAAAAAAAAGAGGTATTTTTTGAATGATTTTCATAATTTAGTTTCTTACTTTTAGTATTATAAAGCAAACAAATATAGAAAAAATTAGTTTTAATAATGTGGTTATTATTTTTTTGAGGTGCTAATATTTTTCTTAGTGTCACTTAGTGTAAATGTTTTGTGCAACTTTGAGTAATAGCTGTTCCACAAAAAGCACAAAGAACACACAAAACACACAAAAATATTATTACTTTTTCTATGTAACTACTCTAAGAAATGGTATAAAAAGAGTTATTAATTAATAAAAGCACCTAATAAAAGAAATAATCGATAATGATTTTTTAATTATATATTATTTTCAATTTAGTAACTTTGCAAATTATAATTTCACAGCAAAAGCATTAAATCATAAAGCTTTGATTAATTGAAATTTTGATTATAATATCAAATTTAAAAAATAAAATAATTTAAAAAATATAAATTATGGGAGCATTTAAGGCATACGATATTAGGGGAATTTACAATAAAGATTTTAACAAAGAAGATGTTTACCGAATGGGATTTTATATTCCCCAACTTTTAAAAGCAGATAAAGTATTAGTTGGTAGAGATATGCGTGTTTCATCGCCCGAAATATTTGAGGCATTGGTTAAAGGTGTAACCGATAGTGGTGCTGATGTTTACGATATAGGTTTGGCAACTACGCCGATGGTTTATTATTTTACTGCTCAGCACAATTTTAAAGCATCAGTTCAAATAACTGCTTCGCATAACCCAAAAGAGTATAACGGATTAAAAGTTTCGCGTGAAAATGCTCTTCCTGTTGGTTTTGACACCGGTTTAGGCGAACTGCAAAAAAAAGTTGAATCGAAAGATGTAATTATTCCCGTAGAAAATAGAGGTAGTTTGTTTGCTTACGATGTTAAAAGTGAATATATTAAATACCTAAAAGCATATTTAAAAGATATTTCAAATTTGAATATTGCAATGGATTGTTCAAATGGAATGGGAGCACTTTTGGTTAATGATATTTTTGGCAATCAACCAAAATATTTATACAACCAACTTGACGGCACTTTTCCGAACCATGAACCAAATCCTTTAGAGGAAGAAAATGTAGAAGATTTAAAACATCTTGTGTTAAACGAAAAGTGCGATATTGGAGTTATCTTTGATGGTGATGCTGATAGAGTAATGTTTGTAGATGAAAAAGGAAAGTTTATTCGTCCCGACTTAATGATTGCGGTTTTGGCAAACTATTTTATTATTGAAAAAGGGCAAAAAGGTATAGTATTGCAAGATATTCGAACTTCAAAATCGGTAAGCGAATATATTACAAAGTTGGATTCAACAATGGAAATGTGGCGAGTAGGGCGAGCTTATGCTGCACTTAAGCTGCGTGAAATTGATGGTGTTTTCGGTGGCGAGTTAGCCGGGCATTACTATTTCCGCGATTTCTTTTACTCCGATTCGGGTATGCTTGCTGCAATTTTAATTTTAAATATTGTTGCCGAGCTAAAACAAAAAGGCAGTTCGCTTTCTGCATTAATTTCCGAAATTGATACATATTCAA
>CAZRCF010000041.1:0-8836 GCA_964598505.1 uncultured Lentimicrobiaceae bacterium
GTGAAAAATAAAATTAAACGTAAAAAACTGTTTTTTAAAACTCCGAAGTAAAAACTGGCTCAATTTCAGTTGATAAACTATTGTTGTAGTAATATTTGTTTTCAAAACTATTTATATCTGATATATTTGATATTCTGTTTTTTATAACATAGTTAGCCATCATTCCGCGTGCTTTTTTTACCCAAAAGCTAACCATAATATATTTATCATTTTTAAGATTTTTGAATTGTGGTGAAACAACTTTAATGTTAAGTTTTTTAAAATCAATAACTTTGTAATACTCTGCTGATGCTAAGTTTAAAATAGTATCAGTTTTTTGAATATTTAATTCTTCCTCTATTTTTTTTGTAATTAATTCCCTCCAATATTCGTATAGATTTTTTGAAACATTAGTCTTAAAATTAATTCCCATTTCAAGCCGATATGGTTGAATTAAATCCATCGGTTTTAATATACCATATAAACCGGAAAGTATTCGTAAATTTTGTTGTGCAAATTCCATTTCTTGTTTATCAAATTCCCATGCTTTTAAACCTTCATACACATCACCCATATAGGCTAATACAGCTGGTTTTGAATTATTTACATTATGATTAATTTGAAATTTTTGAAATCGTTGATAGTTTAATTCAGCAAGATTTCTACTTATGCTCATTAATTGCATAATGTCTTCAACCGATAATTTCTTTCCATATTGTATTAAAAAACAACTTTCATTTATAAATTCAGGAATTGTTGGTTCAATAATTTGTTTTACAATCGAAAAATCTATTGTTTTTGCTGGCGACAATAATAGTATCATAAGTTTTTTTTATAAAAATAACAAATATGATTTATTTTTGTTTAATTTAACTTCTTTTAACTATTTTAAGATAAAATATATAAATACTTCTAAATATATGATTAATTAGTAATATTCATTGCAAATAGCTACAAACTTTGTTAATTTTGATAGCTGTTTAATAATATTTTTAAAAATAATTTAAGATTAATTTTAGTAAATAATTTTTTATTTATAAATTTAGGTCTTATATTTGCGAAAATAAAAATATTAATTAAAATTATAAACAAATATGATTAAAAACTCTATTTCAAAATTAAATTTAAGTTACTTACTTTCAAAATATTAATAATTAAAAAAAAACATCATGAAAAATTTCTACAAAATTTTAAAAACGAAATTCAAGTTTCGTTTATTATTAATGTTTATTGTTTTGCTGTTTTTTGGTTTTACAAGCAAAGCACAAACATACAGTTTTAGTGCTACCCCAGCAATCAATCTTGTTCCTTACGATAATACTTATGACGGAACATTAGGGACAATGGCTTCAAGCCCAATTGTAGTATCAGGTATTCCTGCAAAAACTATTATCAACATTAATGTTGATCTTGCAGTAAATCATACCTTTGTTGGCGACCTTGTAGTAAAATTAGTTTCACCCAATGGAACTGTTTTTGGTTTAATGAGTCGCCCGGGTGTTGTAGAAACTGCTGACGATGGTAATGATGGAGCCGGAAGCGGAAATAACGATAATTGGGTAGGACAGACTATTAATTTTAGTGGTTCTGGAACTGTTAGTGCAGAAGCATTTGGTAATGCCGGTTCTAACATTTCTTGTCCAGCTGAATGTAGTTTAACTCCTGCTCCTGGTTCAGTTGCTACTCCACCATCAACTTTTTCCAATTTGTATTCAGAAACAATGAATGGTACATGGACATTATATGTTGGTGATGCAGGCTCTCCTTTAGATGTTGGTACTTTCAATTCTTGGGCAATTAATATTACTGCTTGCGAAGAACCAACATTTAGCACTTGTCCAATAAATCAAACAGTTAATAATACTCTTGGCTCTTGTGGTGCTATAGTTAATTATATTACAGCTGCTACTGGCAATCCTGTTCCAACAATTACATACACTTTTAGTGGTGCAACTACAGGTAGTGGAGCAGGTGATGGTAGTGGTTCAAGTTTTAATGTTGGAACAACAAACGTAAAAGTTACTGCCACAAGTTTATGCGGTACTGTTGATTGCGATTTTACAATTACAGTTAACGATATTGAAAATCCTACTATAATTTGTCCTGCAGATGTTTCAGTATCAACTGATGCCGGTTTATGTGGTGCAACAGGTGTTGCATTAGGTTCTCCAATTATAGGAGATAATTGTTTAGGAGCAACTGCCGCAAACGATGCAGTTGAACCTTTTGCTTTTGGACCTACAACAGTAACATGGACAGTAACTGATATTAATTTTAATACAAATACATGTACGCAAATAGTTACTGTTAATGATACCGAATCACCTACAATAATTTGTCCTGCTGATGTTTCAGTATCAACCGATGCTGGTTTATGTACAGCAACAGGTGTAGTTTTGGGTTCTCCAACAACAGGTGATAATTGCGGAGTTTTAGGTGCAGTTAATGATGCAGTTGAACCTTATGCTTTTGGAGCTACAACTGTAACATGGACAGTAACCGATATTCATACAAATACAAACACTTGTACTCAAATTGTTACTGTAAATGATACCGAATTACCTACAATAACATGTGCTCCTGCTCAAACAAAAACTGCTGACCCTGGAGTTTGTAATACTAATGTAGTTGTTATAGCACCAAATCCTTTGTCATTTACTGATAATTGTGGTATAAATCCTTTGTCGTTAATAAATGATTATAATAGCACAGCAGATGCAAGTGGTAATTATTTGGTTGGAACTACAACAGTAACATGGACAATAACCGATATACATGGAAATTCTAATACATGTACACAAAATATTACAGTTACAGATGATGAAAACCCTACAATAGTTTGTGCTGCAAGTCAAACACAAACTGCTGATCCAGGTGTTTGTAATGCAAATGTTACTGTTATTAGTCCAATTTCAACAAGTGATAATTGTGGTGTATTTTCTGTATTAAATAATTATAACGGAACAACGGATGCCAGCGACACTTATCCTGTTGGAACAACTACAATAACATGGACAGTTACAGATGATAATGGAAATACTACTACTTGTTTGCAAAATATAACTGTAACCGATAATGAAATTCCAACAATAACTTGTCCTGCTAATGTAGTTACTAATACCGACCCAGGTTTATGTAGCGCATCAGGTGTTGCTTTGGGAGTACCTGTTACAAATGATAATTGTGCTGTATTTAGTGTTACTAATAATGCTCCATTAGTTTATCCATGGGGTATTACAACTGTAACATGGACAGTAACTGATATTCATGGAAATTCAAATACTTGTGCGCAAACAGTTACAGTTAATGATGTTGAAATTCCTACAATAACTTCATGTCCTTTTCCAAGCGGTGTTTTTAGCCCCGTTAATGCTGGTCAATGCTTAGCTACTATTAATATTCCAGCTTTAACAGCTACTGATAATTGTGGAGTTGCAACTATTGTTAATGATTTTAACGGTACTGCAAATGCAAGTGATGATTATCCTGTGGGAACAACAGTTGTAACATGGACAGTAACCGATATTCATGGAAATATTAATACTTGTATAACAAATGTATTTGTTACTGATAATATTATACCTACTGTAATAACCAATAATATTTCAGTTTATTTGAATTCAAATGGTTTTGCTTTTGTTAATCCAAGTCAAGTAAATAATGGTTCTACCGATAATTGTGGAATTATTAATATGGATCTTTCGCAAGAATTATTTTCATGTGCTGATATAGGAGCAAATACTGTAACATTAATAGTAACCGATGTTCACAATAATCAAAATACTGCACCAGCAATTATAACAGTTTTAGATACAATTTCTCCAAAAATTACATGTCCAACGAATGTTGCAATTACAACAAATAATGCTTGTACTGCTATAGGAGTTGTTTTAGGTGATCCTGTAACATCTGATAATTGTAGTGTAGCTTCTATTACTAATAGTGCACCTTTAGCATTTCCATTAGGAGTTACAAGTGTAGTTTGGACTGTAACAGACGGTTCTGGAAATACATCAACATGCAATCAATTAGTTACAGTAACTGATATTACGTTACCAACAATAACTTGTCCGGCTAATGTAGCGGCTACAACTAATACAGGTTGTACAGCAACAGGAGTAGCATTAGGCACACCGGTAACAGCCGATAATTGCGGTGTTGCTTCAGTAACCAACAATGCACCTGCTGCATTCCCATTAGGCGTAACAACAGTAACATGGACAGTAACCGACGATTCGGGTAATAAAGCAACATGTAATCAATTAGTAACCGTAACCGATAATGTAAACCCAACAATCACTTGTCCTGCAAATGTAACTGCATATACTAATACAGGATGCACATCAACAGGAGTAACATTGGGAGTACCGGTAACAGGAGATAATTGTAGTGTAGCATCAGTAACAAATAATGGTTTAGAAATATATCCATTAGGCAATACAATAGTAACATGGACAGTAAGAGATGGTTCGGGTAATACCGCAACATGTACACAAACCGTAACAGTAATCGACAATGTAAATCCAATAGTACATTGCCCACCTGCAATTACTAAACAAACAAATACATTATGCACATTAACAGGTTTTGTATTAGATATTCCATTAGTAACAGAAAATTGTAATGTAGCAACATTAACCAATAATGCACCTTTAGCATATCCATTAGGCAATACAACCGTAACATGGACAGCAGTTGATGGTTCAGGAAATATTGGAACATGTACACAAATTGTAACCGTTGTAGATGAAACGTTACCAACAATAACCTGTCCTGCTAATGTAGCAGCATTTACAAATACAGGATGCTTAGCAACAAGTGTTGTTTTAGGTACACCTATAACAGGTGATAATTGCGGTGTTGCTTCAGTAACCAACAATGCACCTGCTGCATTCCCATTAGGCGTAACAACAGTAACATGGACAGTAACCGACGATTCGGGTAATAAAGCAACATGTAATCAATTAGTAACCGTAACCGATAATGTAAACCCAACAATCACTTGTCCTGCAAATGTAACTGCATATACTAATACAGGATGCACATCAACAGGAGTAACATTGGGAGTACCGGTAACAGGAGATAATTGTAGTGTAGCATCAGTAACAAATAATGGTTTAGAAATATATCCATTAGGCAATACAATAGTAACATGGACAGTAAGAGATGGTTCGGGTAATACAGCAACATGTACACAAACAGTAACAGTAATCGACAATGTAAATCCAATAGTACATTGTCCACCTACAATTATTAAACAAACCAATACTGGATGTACATTAACAGGTTTTGTATTAGAAACACCATTAGTAACTGAAAATTGTAATGTAGCTTCTTTAACCAATAATGCACCAGTAGCATATCCATTAGGCAATACAACCGTAACATGGACAGCAACAGATGGTTCAGGGAATGTAGGTACTTGTACACAAATAGTAACAGTTGTAGATGAAACAAATCCAACAATAACTTGCCCTGCAAATATTATTATTCCAACTAATGTTGGTTGCACAGCAACAAGTGTAGCATTAGGTACACCGATAACTGCCGATAATTGCAGTGTAGCATCAGTAACCAATAATGCACTTACAGTTTATCCATTAGGTAACACAACCGTAATTTGGATTGTAACTGATGGTTCGGGCAATACAGCATCATGCGAACAAATGGTAACAGTAATTGATACTGTTCGTCCAACAATTCAATGCCCTATAGGAGTATCGGTAAATACTGAACCTGGTGCTTGTACAGCTACAGGTATTTCTTTGGGTTCACCTACATTTACCGATAACTGTTCAGTTGGGTTAAGTATAACAAATAATGCACCAGTAACATATCCAATTAGAACAACAAATGTAACTTGGACAGTTATTGATGAATCAGGAAATACTTCTACATGTATTCAAACTGTTTTTGTTGGTTGTACACCTCTTGCAGTAAATGATAATGTATCAACACCTGAATTTACTCCAATTACAGTAAGTGTTCTTGCAAACGATATTGATTGTGGTACAAATTTAAAACTTAACACACTTAGAGTATCAAATCCTCCTCATCATGGAACAGTATCAGTTAATAATACCACAGGAACTATTACATACTCTCCGGAATATTTATTTGTAGGTCAAGACCAATTTGAATATGAAATATGTGATTCATTAAATCTATGTTCACAAGCAATTGTATTTATTACTGTAACACCAGTAAATCATCCAGTTTTAGGTATAGCAAAAGCAGTATCGAAAGTTGTAAAACAAGACGATGGAAGTTTTAATATATCTTATGTATTTACTGCTGAAAATTTAGGAAATGATGTACTTAGAAATATTCAGATAACTGATAATTTGACAGCATCATTCCCATTACCTGCAGTTTTCAAAATTGTTACTGCTCCATACACAAATAGCACAATTACTACTAATGCAGCATTTAATGGAACAACGGATATAAACTTACTTGATAGTTCAGCCAGTTTTATTAATATTGAGGATAGTGTAACTGTTGAATTAACAATTAATGTTGCAATTTGGGGTTATAATGAACAAACATTCTATAATTCAGCTACCGGATATGCCATAGGTTCTGATTTAGGAATTAGAGTAACAGATATATCCGAAAACGGATATGTAACCGACATAAATGGAGATGGTAATGCAGCAGAAGAAAACACTCCTACACCTGTAACTTTAACACCTGAAGATGTAACAATACCAAATGGTTTCTCTCCGGATGGTGATGGAATTAATGATATATTTGTTATTCGTGGAATTGAAGATTATCCAGATAGTAAATTGTCAGTTTTCAATCGTTGGGGAACTTTAGTTTATTCACAAGTTGGATACAAAAACGATTGGGATGGTAAACAAAAATTAGGTTTTATTAATCAAGGAGATGAAATGGTTCCTCAAGGTACATATTTTTATATACTTGAATATAATAAGGATAATAGAAAACCAATTAACGGATTTGTTGTAATCCAATATTAATTATTAACCTCAAAAAAATAAATATATCATGAAAAATATAATAATATTTAAAGTAACAGCACTATTTTTTCTGACTCTTATTATGGGTTCAAGTATAAAGGTAAGTGCTCAATTCGATCCAATGTTTACTCAATACACAAACAATGAAATGTTTATAAATCCAGCTTATACTGGATCAAAAGAAGCCCTAAGTATTACTGCCTTGAATCGCCAACAATGGGTTGGCGTTCAAGGAAGGCCAATTACTACAACACTTACTGTTCATTCTCCAGTTTGGGATGATAAAATGGGACTTGGAGTGAGTTTGTTAGATGAAAAAATTGGAGTTTCAAAACGTCAAATTATGTATTTGAGTTATTCATATAAAATTAAAACCGGAGCAAAAAGTTCACTTGGTTTTGGATTAATGGGAGGTGTTCATGTTCAATCTAATAATTTCTTATCTTTAAATACAGTTGAAAGTGGTGATCCTCATTTTTCAAATAATATATATGAAAAAGCTACACCAAATTTTGGGTTTGGAATTAATTATGTTACCGACAAATTTTTTGCAGGTATTTCAATTCCACGCCTTTTAAACGATAATTTAACTGTGTCTGAAAATGGCACCGTGTCGAGCGACAATAATATCAAAACTGAGCTTTTGCATTATTATATTACAGCAGGAAGAGTTTTTACTATAAATAAAAACCTAAAGCTAAAGCCAACTATTATGGCAAGAGTTTTAGCTAATTCACCTTTGGGATTAGATATTTCTCTTAATTCTTTGATTAAAGAGCATCTTTGGGTTGGAGTTTCATACAGAAATAGTTCTGATATTTCGGGAATGTTTGGACTTCAAATAAATCCAAATTTTCTAATCAGCTATTCTTATGATTACCCAACAACAAGCATAAATAAGTTTACAGGTGGCTCACACGAAATAGTGCTTTCAGCACTTATTGGATATAAAGGCAAAAAGGTAGTTTCAAATAGATATTTTTAAAATATCAGTTTTAATAAATATTAATCTATATGAAAAAACAAATTCAGTTCTTGGGAATGGCTTTAATTGCTTTATTATTGCCTTTTAATAGCTATTCCCAACAAACTTTGCTTCAAAAAGCTGATGGGTATTACGATTTATTTGCTTATAATTCGGCAATTCCAAATTATGAGCAAGTTGTTAAAGAAGATAGCTCAAATTATGCTGCTTTGATAAACCTTGCTGATTGCTATCGTTTAACTAATAATAATCAAAAAGCAATAGAAACATACAAAAAGGTTGTTAGGCTAAAAGTAGCATCTCCAATACACAATTATCTTTATGCTCATGCTTTGTTATTAGCAGGTAAATTCGAAGAAGCTAAAATGTTTATGAATTCTTTTAAATCGTTTGGCAAGGTTGATGTTTATTCAAAATCAATTGATGAGATAAAAAAATACTACAAAAATGCGGATAAATGTGTAATTAAAAAATTAAATATCAACTCTGTAGATAATGATTATTCACCTACTTTATGGAAAAATAATAATTTAGTTTTTACTTCAACACGTGATTGGACTAAAGATGATGGAAAAAAAACCAGATTTGGCAATAATAGTTATGATGCACTTTTTATTGCGAAAGTTAATGAAAATGGAATGTTCACTAACTTAAACTTGTTTAATGAGGTAATCCAGTCAGAATATAACGAAGGATCTACTTGTTTTAGTAAAGATGGAAGTATTATTTATTTTACTCAAAATAATATTTATAATAGCAAAGACATAATTAGTTCTATTGGTAATATTAATCTGAAAATTGTTTACTCTACATTAGACAATAATAACAAATTTGGAAAAGTAAACGAATTCAAATTTAATAATCCTGAATATAATTGTGCTCATCC
>CAZRCF010000041.1:8846-13738 GCA_964598505.1 uncultured Lentimicrobiaceae bacterium
CGGCAATAAACAATGACGATAATATTCTTTATTTTTCATCTGATATGCCAGGAGGTGTTGGTGGTATGGATTTATGGGTAAGCTACAAAAAAGATTCTGTGTGGGGGCAACCTATAAATTTAGGCAAAAATATTAATACAGCAGCAAATGAAGTTTTTCCTTATCTTTTTAATAATACATTATATTTTTCTTCGATTAGAAATGAAGGTATGGGTGGCTTAGATATTTATAAGGTTAAGATAGATGATAAAGGCATGCCAAAAGAATCAATATCTAATTTAGGTGCACCATTAAATAGCACATCTGATGATTTTGGTATTGTTTTTTATCCATCTGCCGATTCAGGTTACTTTAGTTCAAATTTTGGAAATTTGAATCTTGATGACGACATCTATTCTTTTAAAATTGAAAGACCAGTTATTAAAATTAATGGTATTGCATTAGATATTGCTGATAAAAAAGGAATACCTGGAACAAAAGTTTTTCTAAAAGATTTAAATGGAAAAATTATTAAAGAAGCAATTACTGATAAAAATGGAAATTATTCATTATGGACAAAAGTTGGATATGATTATATTTTAGTTTGCCAAAATGAAAAATATTCCGATACAATTTCAAAAGAAATAACAACAAAAGTGGAAGAAGGCATTTCTGAAATAAATGTTGATTTTTCACTTAAAATTAAACCAAAAATTATTAAAACTATTGAGAATTATATTAGTATTAATAAAATTTATTTTGATTTTAATAAGCATAATATAAGACCTGATGCCGCTATTGAATTAGATAAAATTGTTCAATTTATGAAACAGAATCCTAATGTTACAATTCAATTAAGTTCACATAGTGATTGCAGAGGAGATGCTAAGACTAATCAAAACCTTTCAGAAAAAAGAGCAAAAGAAACTTTAAATTATATGGTATCAAAAGGAATTTCAAAAAACAGGCTATCTACAAAAGCTTATGGCGAATCTCATTTGGTTAAATTTTGCGAATGCGAGAAAGATATAAATGTTATTTGTACTGAAGAAGAACATGCTTTAAATAGACGTACAGAATTTATTGTTAATGAAAATTAATTTTTAAAAATTACCAAATAAAAAAGAGTTATTAAGAATTTGTCTTAATAACTCTTTTTTTGATAAGAAATTTTATATAAACTGAATATTCTCCTTTTTAGTTATTTTTTCGCAGTAATGACATAATAAGTTTACATTTTCTTTATCTACTACTTTAAATTTAGTAGTTAATTCTTCAAAATTTGTAATACATTTCGGGTTTATACATTTGGCAATACCAATAATTTGGTCGGGTATAGAAACTTGAAATTTTTCAACTACTTGATAATTGCGAATAACAATTATTGTTGCTGATGGAGCAACCAAGGCAATTTTATTAATTTCGTCAGCAGCAAAAGTTATTCCTTTTACCTTTACAATTCCTTTTTTACCATACTTTTTACTATCTAAATTGGTTCCAAAAAGCATTTGTTGTGATGATTTTTCAAGATTTAAAATTCTAATTACTTGAAATACTTTATCTGATGGGATATGATCGATTACTGTACCGTTTTCAATTGCCAAAACAATTAATTCTTTTCTTTTATCTTGTTCCATAATATTTTAAATTAAATTATTTTAAACCTAAAATTGTCGCAATTAATGCTTCGCGAACATAAACGCCATTTAATGCTTGTTCAAAATAGTAAGCTTTTGAATTTGAATCCACATCGGTATTAATCTCATTTACACGAGGCAGTGGATGTAGAATTTTTAAATTTGGTTTTGAATTAGCAAGCATATCATTTTTTAAAACGTAAGCATTTTTAACTCTTTCGTACTCTAATGTATCCTGAAAGCGTTCGCGTTGTATTCGGGTCATATAAAGTATGTCAACTTTGTCAATAGCTTCCATAATATCAGTATATTGGTAATATTTTAGATTATTTTCTTGAATATCCAATTTTACCGAACGAGGCAATTTTAGTTCATCGGGCGAAACTAAATGGAAAGTTGTATTAAATTGGCTCATAGCTTGAACCAAAGAATGTACTGTACGACCATATTTTAAATCGCCAACTAAAGCAATATTCAAATTATCAAGAGTGCCCTGAGTTTGCCGAATTGTAAATAAATCGAGCAAACATTGCGTTGGATGTTGATTAGCACCATCACCTGCGTTAATAATTGGAACTTTAGAAACCTCACTTGCATATCTGGCTGAACCTTCAACTGGATGTCGCATAACAATTAAATCGCTATAGCAAGCAACGGTTTTAATTGTATCGGCAAGAGTTTCACCTTTTGAAACTGATGTGCTTGAAGCCTCACTAAAACCAATAACACGAGCTCCCATTTTATTGGCAGCACTTTCAAAACTTAATCGTGTTCGTGTTGATGGCTCAAAAAAAAGTGTTGCTATTACTTTTCCATCGGCAATTTTTTGAACAGGTTGCTTTTCAAAATCCATTGCTAAATCAAGGATTTTTAAATACTCTTGTTTGGAGTAATCTGTAATTGAAATCAAACTTCGATTTTTCATACGTTCATTTTTATTAATTTATTTATTTGTTTGTTTGTCTTATGGAACTCGCAAATAATAATCTACTTGGGTGAAATATTTTTAATGCTAGTTTCATATATATTGTTTTGGTTATAAATATTAATATACTAAAACACACTACAAAAAAAAAGCGACTAAATTAGTCGCTTTAATTAAAATTTATTGACAGCAGCTGCAGCCACCTTTGTTTAAATTTTGTTTTTTCATAAAATCACAAAGTATTTCTTCGAGGTTTGGATGACCAATTTCTTGAAGAGCATACTCAACTTTTACAGTTGGTTTGTTAATTTTAATAATACGGCTTAAATCGATAGGAGTTGCAATAACAACAGCATCGCAAGGAGTATTTTCTATTGTTTTTTCTAAGTCTTTAACTTGTTGTTCGCCATAACCCATTGCTGGAAGTAAAATCCCTATATTTGGATATGTTTTAAAAGTATCGGTTAGTCTACCAACTGTGTATGGACGTGGGTCAATTAGTTCTGCAGCACCGTATTTTTGAGCAGCAACTGTGCCTGCACCAATTTTCATTTCACCGTGTGTAAGTGTTGGACCATCTTCTACAACAAGAACACGCTTTCCACGAATAAGTTCAGGTTTGTCAACTGTTAAGAAAGAAGCACCATCAACAACAATAGCGTTAGGATTAATTTTTGCTAAATTAGCACGAACAATATTTATGTTTTCTAATGTTGCAGAGTCAATTTTGTTTATAACAATAACGTCAGCCATACGTGCAACTACTTCACCTGGGTAATAGCTAACTTCAGCACCCGGACGAAGAGGATCGGCTACACCAACAAATAAATCTGGTTTAAAGAATGGAAAATCGTTATTTCCACCATCCCAAAGAACAACATCGCAACCATCTGGATCGTTTTCAGCAGCTCTAAGAATAGCTTCATAATCAACACCTGCATATATTACATTTCTTTTTGAAACTACATGTGGTTCGTATTCTTCCATTTCTTCTATTGTGCATTCATGTTTTTTCAAATCTTCAACTGTTGCAAAACGTTGAACTTTTTGTTTTACTAAATCGCCATAAGGCATTGGGTGACGAACTGCAACAACTTTTAAACCATTTTTTACTAATATTTCGATAATTCTGCGTGAAGTTTGACTTTTTCCGCAACCTGTACGTGTAGCTCCAACAGCTATAACCGGTTTTGTTGATTTTAGCATAGTTTCTTTTGGTCCCAACAACATAAAATCGGCACCGGCTGCATTAACTATTGCGCTAACATTCATTACTCTATTATATGGAACATCGCTATAAGCAAATACGCATATATCTATGTTATTTTCTTTTATTAAACGTGGTAATTCTGATTCTGCATAAATTGGAATTCCGCTTGGATAAAGATCACCACATAATTCAGCAGGGTATTTTCTGCCATCAATATCAGGAATTTGAGCTGCTGTAAATGCAATTACATTAAAACTTGTATTGCCTCTGAAGTAGGTGTTAAAGTTGTGGAAATCACGACCTGCCGCACCAATAATAATAACACTTTTTTTCATTACTTAAACCTTTTTTAAATTAAATTAATATATAAACTTTTTATTTAGCAAAGTTATAATTTTATTATTCTTATACAAACAAATTTTTGATATTTTTTAAAATAATAACATAAAATATTTAAAATTCTTTTTGTTTATCTTAGTTTATGACTTTTTAATTTTTAATTATTATTGAATGATACTATTTTTTATAAATAATTTGGTAAACAAAAAAATTTATAAAAAAGTCCTTTAATACTTTTGTCATTATTATTTGGTAAAATTGCATATTTATTTCTAATTTTGTATTATATTCATTGAACTTAGGTTTTGTTTAATAATTTAATGATGAAAACATATTTTTGGTTTTATATATTGATAATTAATCTTTTATTTTTAAATATTAAAATTTATTCTCAAGACACAATAATCTTGCCTCCAGTTGATATATATGGTGAATTACCTACTCAATTAAATAAAATTAATAGCATTGAACCTCATACGATTTCATATCCACAAACAGATATTGGACAAACATTAAAATCGTTACCAAATGTTTCTACTGTTAGGCGTGGTGGAACAGCTTTAGACCCTGTTTTTAGAGGATTTCGCGGCAGTCAATTATTAGTATTAACGGCTGATGGTATTCAAATAGAAGGTGGTTGCCCTAACAGAATGGATCCCGTAACATCGCATATTGATGTTGATGAAATTTCAAAAATGAGTTGGGTTAAAGGTAGCAATATGTTACAATATGGTTCGGCAATTGGAGGTGTTTTATTATTAAATACTTATCAGCCGGAAGCTTTTGAGAAATGGACTTTAAA
>CAZRCF010000042.1:0-4919 GCA_964598505.1 uncultured Lentimicrobiaceae bacterium
CAAAAGAAAAATTAAAAGCAAAACCTGAAGAAACTAATAACGAAATGGAAATTGTTTTTAGATTAAAAAAAGTAAAATCCTTTTTGCTTGAGCTAAAAGAAACTTTAGAGTAATTCTTATATAGTCGGAGTGCAACTCCAAGTTAAGTTCCGACTAATTATTAAGTGTTTTTTTTTGTCATAGTTAAGTAATTACTCTTGTTATAAACACTTATTTATCAGCCAATTGTGGTGGTGAATTGCTATAATAAATAATGTTTTGTATAGAATATTTTTTTCAAAAGTAAAAATTATTCACTATTCTCCCCATTCAAAACTATTAATTTCAAAACCTGAAATGCTTAAAGCTCTATCAGTTATTGTTTTCACAATATCATTTATTGTTTTTGGTTTGCTATAAAACGATGGATTGGCAGGCATTATAATTCCGCCCGAAAGGGTGATTTTTTTCATATTTTCGATATGAATTAAATTATAAGGAGTTTCGCGAATTACCATAATTAATTTTCGCCTCTCTTTCATCATTACATCGGCAGTTCTGGAAATTAAATCGTCGGCAACACCATTTGCAATACGCCCCATTGTTCCCATTGTGCAAGGACAAATTATCATTCCACTGTATCTGCTTGAACCCGAAGCAAAAGGAGCAAAAAAATTATCATTATCAAAAAATTTAAAAGGGTATAATTTATAATCATTATTATTTAATTCGTACTCCCAAACTTTTTTAGCTGTATCCGACATAATAATTCCAATATTTTCGGGATTTGGAACAATTTGTTTTAGTGTGTCAAGCAAAATCTTGCCATATATAGCTCCGCTTGCTCCCGTAATTGCAACAACAAACAATTGATTATTCATTTACTTACAATGTATAGTATGTTGAAATTAAAACTACATTATTATATTGTCGTCTATCATGATAAGCCATATTTGAAAATCGAGGTAAATTTCTTATAAATAACATAGAATATGAACCACTTAACCCAAACGACCATTTCTGGTTTAATTTCCATATACCACCGCCATGTATCGAAAAATCGAATTTTTCATAAAGTTCTCTTCCATTAGCAGGAATCAATCCATTTTGATCACGTTCCGATGATTTAAAAAGATAAGCAAAAGATGGTCCACCAAAAAAACTTAGTTTTTCAAAAGCATTATATTGAAATAAAACAGGCACTTCAATATAATTTAATCTTTGAATATAAGTTGTTGGATTAGCCTGCGAAGAGTTTTTTCGTGAACCTTTTTGTATATAATACATTTCAAAACGTAAATCAATCTTTGAATTTAAAGGTAGTTGAGTAAAAAAACCTAATTTAGCTCCCGGATGGTTATATCCCGATAGTTTATCGCCATCAACTTGAGTAGCAGCAATTCCGGCAATTAAACCACCTTTAAAATTTTGAGCTGAAACAAATTGGAATAAAACAAAAAAAAGTAGCAATAATATTAATTTATTGTTTTTCATTAGATTATAAAGTTATAGGTTGAAAATTATCAAAGTATATTTATCAATTTTTTGTTTTGCAAATATATTAATTAATGTGTTAAAAATGTTAAGCAAAAAAAGATTGTAATAATAATGTTGAAAAAAATAAAAAAGCGACTCGTTATAAGTCGCTTTTATGTAGCGGGGACAGGATTCGAACCTATGACCTTCGGGTTATGAGCCCGACGAGCTACCTCTGCTCCACCCCGCAATATATTTTTTTGTATCTTTGTATCGATATTGAGAGTGCAAAGTTAAGCATTTTTTTTAATATTACAACTTTTATTTTTAAAATTATATTTTTTAATGAATCATAAAGCAGGTTTTGTAAACATATTAGGAAATCCAAACGTTGGAAAATCAACCCTTATGAATGCTCTTGTTGGCGAACGGTTGTCGATAATAACATCAAAAGCTCAAACAACTCGTCATAGAATTATGGGTATTGTAAACGATGATGACTATCAAATAGTTTATTCCGATACACCCGGAATTCTTACCCCGGCATATAAAATGCAAGAGGTGTTGATGAATTTCGTAAATAGTGCAATTAAAGATGCCGATATTTTTATTTATATGGTTGAGGTAGGCGAAAAAAATCATTTGCAAGAAGTTGTTGATAAAATAGTTAAGTCGGAAATACCAATAATTCTAATAATTAATAAAATTGACTCTTCAAAAGAAGAACAAATTGATGAAACAAAAAATTATTGGTCGCAACTTTTTCTAAAAGCAAGTGTGTTTACTATTTCAGCATTGCAAAAAACTAATGTTGAAGATGTGAGAGAAAAAATTCTCGAACTTTTGCCCGAGTCGCCACCATATTTCCCTAAAGATGAGCTTACAGACAGACCTATGAGATTTTTTATTTCGGAGATAATTAGAGAAAAAATCTTACTAAACTACAAAAAAGAGATACCATATTCTGTTGAAGTTGCAGTAGAATCGTATCTTGAGGAAGAAAATATTATCAGAATTTCCGCTTTAATTTTTACCGAACGAGATTCGCAAAAAGGAATATTAATTGGGCATAAAGGAGAAGCAATAAAACGAGTGGGAACTCAAGCACGTGAAGATATTGAAGCATTTGTTGGCAAAAAAGTATTTCTCGAAATTCGCATTAAAGTGATAAAAGACTGGCGAAACGATAATCTTACACTTAGTCGATTTGGATATGTTGTTTAGTTTTCAATATATTTATTCAGTGATTAAGTGAGTGAGTAATTGAGTTATTAGGGTGCTGTAAATAATAATACCCAAATAATATTTAAAAAATTTATATTTGCAAAAAAATAAAATATGTCGGAAAAAAAACTTTTTTTACTCGATGCAATGGCACTTATTTTTAGGGCTTATTATGCGTTAAATAAAACTCCTCGATTAAACTCAAAAGGGCTAAATACTTCAGCAATACTTGGTTTTGCTAATACGCTTTTTGAAGTAATAAAAAATGAAAAACCTACTCATATTGGAGTTGCCTTTGATACTATGACTCCTACTTTCAGACATATCGAATTTGAAGCTTATAAAGGTCATAGAGAAGAAACTCCCAGCGATATTGTTGTTGCAATTCCATATATTAAAAAAATTATCGAAGCATTTGGTATTCCAATATTAATTTCCGAAGGTTTCGAAGCCGATGATATTATTGGAACTTTGGCAAAAGAGGGAGAAAAAGAAGGCTTTCAGGTTTTTATGATGACCAGCGACAAGGATTTTGGACAACTTGTTTCCGATAATATTCGAGTTTATCGTCCTGCCCGAAATGGTGAGAAAGCTGAAATTTGGGGTATTTCGGAAGTTTGCAATAAATTTGCTATTCAAAAACCTGAGCAACTTATTGATATTTTAGGTCTTTGGGGCGATGCAGTTGATAATATTCCCGGAATTCCAGGAATTGGTGAAGTTACCGCCAAAAAACTTATTGCACAATTTGGTTCAATTGAAAACATGATTGAAAAAGCCGATGAAATTGAAAATGAAAAAATTCGTGCAAAAGTTAAAGAGCATGCCGAGCAAGCAATATTATCTAAGCGTTTGGCTACTATCATGTTAGAAGTTCCTATTGAAATTGATTTTGAAGCATTAAATTATACCGGACCTAAAACTGAGGAGTTAAAAGAAATTTTTGATGAATTAGAATTTCGAAATTTAGCCAAACGTGTTTTTACTGAAATATCACTTAATGAGCCTAATACAACTATTCAAGAGGTTAAAAATATTACAAAAATAAAAACTAAAAATATTGGTCAAATTGATATGTTTGATATATTTTCAGATGAAAACATTGAAGAAGAAAATGATACTGTAGATTTTGTGCAGAATGAAACTTATAAAACCATAAACGACACAAATCATAATTATAAATTAGTATCTTCAAACGAAGAAATTGATGATTTGATAAATAAAATTAAAAAAGCAAAGCATTTTACTTTCGATACCGAAACAACAGGTTTAGATACAGTTAATGCTGATATTGTTGGGTTATCAATTGCAATAAATCCTTTTGAAGCATTTTATATTCCAATTTCCGAAAACAAAAAGGAAGCAATATCTCAACTATTAAAATTTAAAACTGTTTTTGAAGATAACGAAATTGAAAAAACGGGTCAAAATATGAAATTTGATATTAATATTTTATATAAATATCAAATAGAAGTAAAAGGAACGCTTTTTGATACAATGCTTGCCCATTATATTTTAGAGCCTGAACAACGCCATAATATGAGTATATTGTCGGAAACATTATTAGGATATAAACCTGTTGAAATAGAAACACTTATAGGCAAAAAAGGCAAGAATCAACAAAATATGCGTTCAGTTGAAATTGAAAAAATAAAAGAATACGCCGCCGAAGATGCTGATATAACACTTCAATTGCGAAATGTGTTAAAACCAAAGCTAAATGCAGCTAATGCTTGGAATTTGTTTACAAATATTGAGATGCCATTAATGCCTGTTTTGGCTTCTATGGAGCGTTCGGGAGTAAAAATTGATACAGAAGCATTGGCAATATATTCAACTCAGCTTAAAGGCGAAATTAATATTATTGAAAATGAAATATATAAAGAAGCCGGTGTAAAATTTAATATTGCTTCGCCAAAACAATTAGGCGAAATTCTTTTTGATAAACTGAAAATTGTTGATAATGCAAAACTTACAAAAACAAAGCAGTACCAAACAGGTGAAGATGTTTTAGTTAAAATGCGCGATAAACATCCAATTATTGAAAGTATATTGGAACATCGAACTTTAACAAAATTAAAATCAACTTACATAGATTCGTTACCTTTGCTTGTAAATAAAGAAACCGGTCGTGTTCATACATCATTTAATCAGGCAGTTACAGCAACCGGTAGGTTAAGTTCAACAAATCCAAACTTGCAAAATATTCCGATAAGAACAGAAAAAGGTCGTGAAATCAG
>CAZRCF010000042.1:4929-13566 GCA_964598505.1 uncultured Lentimicrobiaceae bacterium
AAGGCTTTTGTGCCTACAAATTCTGATTATGTAATTGTTTCTGCCGATTATTCGCAAATTGAATTACGGTTAATTGCCGAACTAAGCAAAGATGAAAATATGCTCGAAGCATTCCGCAATAGTATTGATATTCATACATCTACAGCTTCAAAAGTGTTTGGAGTTCCTTTAGAAGAAGTTACAAAAGAGATGCGTAGAAATGCAAAAGCTGTAAATTTTGGTATTGTTTATGGTATTTCAGCTTTTGGACTATCGGAACAATTAGGATGTGGCAGAAAACAAGCTGCACAATGGATTGAAGAGTATTTTAATCAATTTTCAGGAATAAAATCTTATATTGAAAATCAAATACATTTTGCACGCCAAAACGGTTATGTAGAAACAATTTTTAATCGACGCCGATACTTGCGAGATATTAATTCGGGAAATGCAATTGTTAGAAGTTTTGCTGAAAGAAATGCTGTAAATGCTCCAATTCAAGGTTCGGCTGCCGATTTAATAAAAGTGGCTATGATTGGTATTCAGAAAGAAATTGAAAAACGAAAACTGAAATCGATTATGATAATTCAAGTTCACGATGAGTTAGTTTTTGATGTTTTAAAATCGGAACTTGACGAAGTTACATCATTGGTTAAAGAAATTATGGTTAATGCTGTTAAAGTTTCGGTTCCGTTAGAAGTTGAAATTAGCAGCGGAAATAACTGGTTAGAAGCTCATTAAAATAATATACTGCTATATAATAAAGTAAAAAGTTGCTAATAATTCACGTTTTAAAAAGCGACTTTTAAAAATAAAATATAAAATAATTTTGCAGAAAAACATAAAATTGATTTTTTCTCGTTCGTATAAAAAATATATAATAATGATTTCGGTTTTTAATAAAATTAAAAAGTATTTAGTTGGTAAAGAGTTATTAGCATTTGTGATAATAATGACTATAATAAGACTACTTTTAGCATTATTTATTGAGCTTAGCAACGATGAGGTGTATTATCATACATTTGCGCTATATCCTGATTTAAGTCATTTTGATCATGCTCCAATGGTAGGTTGGATTATTCAGCTAACCACCCTTAATATGTGGCTGCACGATGATTTTTTTATGCGTTTAGGCTCAATTATTTTATCTATTATTAATACTTATTTGGTTTATTATCTTGTAAAAGATATTAGCAATAAAAAAACAGGAGTTATAAGTGCAATAATTTTTAATTTTTCATTTTACAATTCAATTATTGCAGGGTTTTTTATAATGCCCGATTCTGGAATGCTAACATTTTGGTTGTTAGCTCTTTGGTTTTTTATAAAATCGTTGCCAAATAGGAAAATGACTAAAAAAGACGGAAAAAATTTAATATTTGCAGGTATTTTTACCGGATTAGCAATGCTTTCTAAGTATCATGCAATAATTTTATGGTTTTCGGCATTAATGTATATTTTATTATACAATCGTTTTTGGCTCAAAAGAATTGAACTGTATATATCTGGAATAATTAGTATTATTGTTTTTTTACCAGTAATTATATGGAATTTTCAACACGATTTTATTAGTTTTACTTTTCAAAGCGATAGGGTAAAATTTTCATTTTCAAAAATTACTTTTGATAATTTTGGCTTAGAATTAATAGGTCAATTTATTTACAATAATCCTATTAATGTACTGCTAATTATTTTTGCAATAATTATTTTAATCAATAATAAGTCATTGTTAAACAGTAAACTAAGGATGTTATTAATATTTGGATTGCCATTACCAATTATATTTTTATTAGTGTCATTATTCAAAACTACTCTACCACATTGGTCGGGACCGGGTTATATTTCATTAGGGATTTTATCAACAATAATACTTGTTTCTAAAATAAAAATAGGTTTTTTAAATATTAAGAAAAGTATAATTAGTTCTGGAATGTTTTTTGTCATATCAATTTTATTAATATTATTTCAACTTGCGTTTAATATAATTCCTATAGGCTATAATAACGATCCAACATCTGATATAACAGGTTGGGAGCAATTAGGCAAACAATTTACCGATTTAAGGACTAAGCAAATAAATGGAAAAGTTATCTCGGAAAAACATATAATGCTTGCAAATAGGTGGTTTCCGGCAGCACATTTAGATTATTATATTGCCGAACCTAACAAAATACCACTTATTGTAAGTGGCACAATTGATTGGTCGCATAAATATATTTGGATTAATAAGATGAGAGGTGGTATAAAATTAAATACAGACGCATATTATTTTACAACTGATACTATAAGATATTCTGCAAAATCTTTTTATGATGATTATTTTGAAAAAATATTAGATCCAGAAGTTATATCAATTACAAGAAACAATAAATTGTATGTAAATTATTTTGTTTATATTTTGAAAAATTATAATGGAAAAAAATTGTATGACGATATAAAATAAAAATATTCATAACTGAAAATTAATATTGAAATAATCAAAATTTATTGTAGATTCAATAAAAATATTTAGTTTTGCACCACAATAAAAATAAATAATTTTAAGAACATGAAAAAACTCGCTGTAATTGCCTTTGGTGGTAATGCTTTACTTAGAGGAGATCAAATAGGCACTTTCGACGAACAACTTAGCAATGTTAAAAACACTTGCGAAAATTTACTCGAATTAATTAAAAAAGATTACGATATTGTAATTGGACACGGAAATGGTCCTCAAGTAGGAAACGTTTTATTGCAACACGAAGCTGGTTCACGCGTTTATGGAATTCCTGCTCAACCTATGCACTTTTGTGTTTCCGAAACTCAAGGCTCAATAGCATATTTAATTGAACAACAACTTCGTAATTTATTGGAACGCAATGGAATAAAACGCAATGTTGTATCAATAATTACTCAAGTAATAGTTGATAAAGATGATACTGCATTTCAAAATCCTACAAAACCAGTTGGTCCTTTTTACACTAAAGAAGAAGCAGATAAAATGGAAGCAGATTTTGGGTACGTTTTTCAAAAAGACCCACGTGATCGTGGTTGGCGTCGTGTAGTTGCTTCTCCAAAACCAATCGACATTGATAATTGGAAAATAGTTGAACGTTTGGCTCGTGAAGGAAATATTGTAATTACTGTTGGTGGTGGTGGAATACCTGTTATTGTTGATAGCAAAAACGAATATCATGGCGTTGATGCAGTTATTGATAAAGACTTAGCATCGGCAACTTTAGCAATTAAAATTAATGCTGATGAATTCTTTATTTTAACAGATGTGCCTAAGGTTTTCATTAACTTTAATACACCTCAACAAAAAGCATTGGATATAGTTCCTGTTGCCGAAGCTCATAAATATATGGAAGAAGGACATTTTGCTGCCGGAAGCATGGCTCCCAAAGTAAAAGCTTGTATGTTATTTGTTGAAAACGGAGGTGTTGATGCAATTATTACCGAAGCTACTCAGCTTAAAGATTCTAATTGTGGAACTCGAATAGTTAGATAACAAATTTTAAAATAATAAAATATAAAATAGGAGGAAATTATGGCTTTCAATCTTAGAAACAGAAGTTTTTTAAAACTTTTAGATTTTACCCCAAAGGAAATTAAATTTTTACTTGATTTATCGGCTGACCTAAAAAAAGCAAAATATGCAGGTACTGAAGTTCAGCATTTAAAAGGGAAAAACATTGCATTAATGTTTGAAAAAGATTCAACTCGTACACGATGCGCTTTTGAAGTTGGTGCTTTAGATCAAGGTGCTCATGTTACTTATTTAGGACCTTCGGGCTCGCAAATAGGTAAAAAAGAGTCGATGAAAGATACAGCACGCGTTCTCGGACGTATGTATGACGGTATTGAGTATCGTGGTTACGACCAATCAATAGTTGAAACATTAGCTCAATATGCCGGTGTTCCTGTTTGGAATGGTTTAACTACCGAATTTCACCCAACACAAATTTTAGCTGACTTTTTAACAATGATGGAACACACCGACAAACCATTAAACAAAGTTACATTCTGCTATTTTGGCGATGCACGTAACAACATGGGTAACTCGTTAATGGTAGGTGCTGCAAAAATGGGAATGGATTTCCGTGCTTGTGCTCCAAAATCACTTTGGCCCGAAGAAAAATTAGTTGCAAAATGTCGCGAAATTGCAAAAGAAACTGGTGCAAAAATTACTCTTACTGAAAGTACAGAAGAAGGTGCAAAAGGTTGCGATTTCTTATATACCGATGTTTGGGTATCAATGGGCGAACCTGCTGAAGTTTGGGCTGAACGAATTAAACTTCTTAAACCTTACCAAGTAAATATGGATGTTGTTCGTAAAACAGGAAATCCAAATGTTAAATTTTTACACTGCTTACCAGCATTCCACAATCGCGAAACAGTTGTAGGTGAGGATATTTATCAAAAATTTGGCTTAGAAGCAATGGAAGTAACCGATGACGTTTTCGAATCGCCAATGTCGATTGTTTTCGATGAAGCTGAAAACCGTTTGCATACCATTAAAGCTATTATGGTTGCTACTTTAGGTAGTTAATAATTCTTTTAGAATTTCTTTAAAAAGAGGCAGGTAAAACACTTGTCTCTTTTTTTAATTTTAGCAAATATTGCTTGCAAATATATTATCAAAGTAATATTTCATGATTTTTCGTATAGTCATTTTATTTTAATTATTTTTGCACAATATTTTATCAATATTACATTTATCGGAACTAATAAATATGAACAAGACTTCTAAAAAGTATATACTCACAATTGGGATTGGCTTCTTTTCGCTTTTCATTATATTTCTGATTATTAGCAGTATAAAAAATCCTATTAATTTTGAACTAAAGAAAGCAACATATCCATTTCCGCAAAACTCAACTGAAAACATTACGCAAGCTACTATAGACTCTATTAATATTGATGAAGAGGTTGTTAATGATTCAACTCAAATTAAAACTGAAAACATCAATTCGCAATCAAAGCCCGATAGTATTAATGGCGAAAAAGTACTGTTAATAGGCGATTCGCAATTAGAGGGTTTGCGTAGCCCAATTTATAATTACTGCATTACAAACAACCATCAGCTTATAGCATCAATATTATGGTATGGCTCATCTACAAAGCTATGGGGGCAATCAGACACATTAAAATATTTTCTGAAAAAGTATAAGCCAACCTATTTAATTATTGCTATTGGTTTAAATGAGCTATTTGTAAACGATATGGATAATAGAAGAACATATATTAATAGCATTTTAACTACAGTAAAAAAGTTTGGAGTAAGATATTTTTGGATTGGACCTGCTGCGTGGAAAAAAGATAAAGGAATTACATCGCTTTTAGAAGAAATGAATGGAAAATATTTCTATCCATCGCATAAATTAAAATTAGATCGTGCAAAAGATAAAATGCACCCTTCGCGAAAAGCAGCTCGTATTTGGGTTGATAGTGTTGCTGTACATGTTTCGAATTTAAAAAACGAAGGGTTAAATCTTACTATTCGGAAAGATACAGTTAGAAAAATCAAAAAAGATTCGCCATTAATTATTATTGAACAAGAAAAATAGCACATATTATGGATTGGACTAATATATTTTTACACAATTCTGTTGAACCATTACTTTTTCATAATGGGTTTTTCTTGTTAATTTTCTCGCTGTTTTTAATATTTTATGCTTTTATTTTCCATAAATTAAAAGTGAGAGATATTGCAATAATTTTGTTTGGATTTTACTTTTATTATAAATCAAGTGGAATATTTATTCTATTGCTGGTGCTTTCATTATCAGCCGATTATCTGTTTTCTATTTGGATGTCGAGAAATAAAAATTTAAAGCAAAAAAAGGCAATTTTAATAGCAGGAATCCTTTTTAGTCTTTCATTTCTAATTTATTTCAAATATCGTAATTTTTTTATCGATAATTTATCAACAATAACAGGCGAAAATTACAATTTATCAAACTTAATATTACCAATTGGAATTTCATTTTATACTTTTCAATCTATTAGTTATTTAGTTGATGTTTATCAAAATAAGCTAAAACCTAGTGGATTTAAAAATTATATGCTATATATGACATTTTTTCCTCACTTAGTAGCGGGACCAATTGTGAGAGCAAGAGATTTTTTGCCTCAAATTGAACATCAAACCTTACTAACTAAGGAAAAAATAAATGAAGCACTATATTTAATTGTTAAGGGACTTATTAAAAAAGCTATAATAGCCGATTATATAGCACAATATAGCGATTCGGTTTTTTCGGCACCCGATGGATTTTCGGGAACAGAAAATTTAATTGCTACCCTATCTTATACATTACAAATATTTTGCGATTTTAGTGGTTACACCGATATGGCTATTGGAATTGCGCTGTTGCTTGGTTTTCGCTTGTGTGTAAACTTTAATTCACCTTATAAATCGTTGAACATAACAAATTTCTGGCGTCGCTGGCATATTTCTTTATCATCTTGGCTTCGCGATTATATTTATATACCTTTTGGAGGAAATAAAAAAGGATTTTCGTTACAATTATTATTTCTTTTTTTAACAATGCTTATTGGCGGTTTTTGGCATGGTGCAAGTTGGAAATTTGTTTTTTGGGGTGCCGGTCATGGTTTGTTGCTTATTATTCATAAACTATATATGCTTAAATTTCCTAATAAAAATAATAATATTATATTTAAAATTGCATCGTGGGCATTTACATTTATATGCGTTTCGTTACTTTGGATACCTTTCCGAGCAGTTACTTTTAGCGATGCACTTATTGTTTATGAAAAAATATTTACAGATATTAATTTTAGCTATTTATCGGCAATTTATGCTACAAATCCGTTGCTGATTTATATGTTATTATTTGGTTTTTCTGCTACAATGCTGCCAAATAAAATTAAAGATTTTATAAAAAACAAGTATTACGAATCGGATATAATTTTTAAAATATTCTTTTTAGCATTAGTAATTCAACTATTTTTGCAAGTAAAATCGTCATCGGTACAGCCATTTATATATTTTCAGTTTTAAATTAAGTATAAAATGAAGTATTTCATTTTTTTAGTAATATTATTAATAAACTATTCTGTAAAATCGCAAAAAGAGATTGCTGATAGTAATTTTGTTGCTAACCCTATTAATTTAGACAAAAATGTAATTGAAAATGTTTTAGGTATCGATAAATCATTAAAAAAACTAAAATCAATAAAAGATGGACGCGATTCAACTTTTGTAATAGTTCATTTTGGCGATTCGCATATTCAAATGGGACATTTTTCGGGAACAATTAAAAAAAATCTTCAAATAACTTTTGGCGATTGTGGCGATGGAATTCTTTTCCCTTATTCAGCTTGCAAAAGTTTTGGTCCTCGCAACCTGAAATCTAATTTTTCGGGTAATTGGGATTGGGATAATATTATTACAAATAAAAATAAAATTGCTATTGGAGTTACCGGATATGGTCTTAAAACAAATGATACTAATGCATCAATAAATTTTAAATACGTACCTGAGAATTTAAAAAATGATAAAGACTATATAAAAAAAGTAAAGATATTTCATGGTAAAGAGAATTATAAATTAGTATTAAGTAATCAAAATTTCGATTTAGTTTTAAAATCGGAAAACGTATTTTATAATTGGGATATAACAACAATAAACACACAATTCGACTCTCTAAATATAACTTTGAAATTAAAGAAAACCAATGATTTGCAACAAGAGTTTTCATTAAATGGCATATTATTCGAGAGTTCTCAAAAACAAGGAGTTCAATACCATCAATGCGGTGTTGTAGGTGCACAATTTTTGAATTTAATAAAAAATTCGTCTATATTATTTTCTCAATTAAAATCATTAAAACCCGATTTAATAATTTTCTCTTATGGTTCTAACGAATCGTATAGTGAGACCTTTGATTCAAAAGAATATTTTAAAGAAATATCGAATTTTATTAAAAATATAAAGCAAGAAATTCCGCAAGTTGAATTTTTAATAACTACAACACCTGATACACGAAGCAAAAATGAATTCCCGGTACACACAAAATCAATTAATTCTATATTTACACAGATAGCAAAAAAATCAAATTCAGCCTTATGGGATTTGAATTCGATAATGGGAGGCGATAGTTCAATGCAAATTTGGTACGAAAATGAATTGGCTAATAAAGACAAACTTCATTTTGTTAAATCCGGATACAATCTTCAGGGAAATTTGTTTAGTTTAGCCTTTTTCAATGCGTTTAATAGTAAATATCCTAATTCGATTAAAACAAATTTATTAATTTCAGAAATTGATAATCTTATGCTTTCTTTTAAAAAAGGTGAACGCAAGATTAAAACAGTTAAAATTAAGCAAATTGAGCATAAAGTTAAAAAAGGTGATACAATAACTAATTTAGCTAAAAAATACAATTGCACTAAGGAGTCGATAATTAAAGTGAATAAACTAAATTCAACAAATATAAAAATTGACCAAATATTAATAATTATTCCAAATAATCCATAATTTTTGTTGAAAATATATTTAATTGAAAAATTAATATATAATTCTGATATATAGTTTATTGAAAATTATTAATTATTCTTTTTAATAATAAGTATTACTGAAAAATTGAATTAAGGTTTAAATAAATTTGCAGTTTAAAAAATATTTTATACCTTTGCACCCAAGTTGGCGTC
>CAZRCF010000043.1:0-3896 GCA_964598505.1 uncultured Lentimicrobiaceae bacterium
AAGTTCCATATTTTGGTTATATCGTACTTTAAATTTGGTTTTTAGCTCTTCAATTAAGGAATTAAAGGTTTCGGGTTTATCGTCAACGCATACCGAAAAACTAATTGCCGAATTTTGCATTAAATTTATTTTTATACCAAAATGTGCAAAAAGTCCAAATATTAAAGAGAAGTTTTCTTCGGCAATAAACGAAAAATCTTTCGGCGAAATAGAAATTAATGTTTGATTTCGTTTGAAAATATAACATGGCACAACTGCATCGGAGTTTTTTTCAGAAATTACACTTCCTTCTGTTTCGGGATTTAAAAACGACTTAACAAATAATGGAATAGCTTTGTTTTGTAATGGTTTAATGGTTTTTGGGTGAATAATTGTTGCACCATAATAAGCCAATTCAATAGCCTCTTTATACGATATAAAATCAAGTTTAACAGCATCGGGAAAATATTTTGGGTCGGCGTTAAGCAAACCGGGAACATCTTTCCAAATTGTAACATCTTCGGCATTAAGCGAATAGGCAAATATTGCTGCCGAATAATCGGATCCCTCACGACCCAATGTTGTTGTTGCATATTCATCGGTAGCAGCAATAAAACCTTGAGTTAAGATAATTGACGATTTATTTTCGGAAAAAATACCTCCTAAATGTTTTTGGATTTTTTGTTCAGTTTTTTGCCAATTAACAGCTCCTTCTCTAAAATTATTATCGGTTCTAATAATATGACGAGCATCAATCCATGTGTTTTTTATATCAATAAAATTCAAATAGTCGGAAATAATTGATGTAGAAATTAATTCACCAAAAGAGACTATTTGGTCGTATTCGTAATTGAAATTTTCGCTTGGTTCTCGTTGCAGATATTCGTCAAGTTTATCAAAAAAGTGTAATGTTTTTTCCGATTTAGCTCTGTTGCCATTAAAAAGCTTATCAATAATATTAAAATGAAATTGTTTTATTTGTTCAACTTCGTTTTGTAATTTATTTTGTGAGTAAAAAAATGATTTTGCAACATTTTCAAGAGCATTTGTAGTTTTTCCCATAGCCGAAATTACAACAACAATTTGCTGATTAACATGCAATTGTAAAATTTTGCCAACATTAACAATTGATTCGGAACTGCTAACCGAAGCACCACCAAACTTGAATACTTTCATCTCTAACTATTATGATTTTAATGCAAAGTTAATATTTTTGTTTTAATATTTGAAGCACTTCGATAGGAACAGTATAACAATGATTTTTGAATGCACTGCAACAAGCTCAGTTTGTAATATATTTTTATGCTTAGTTTTTTTTAGTCAGGCTGAGCCTGTCGAAGTCTCTATGTTAAAATACATACTTCGACAAGCTCAGTATGACAATCTTAAATCGATAAGCTCAATGTGACAAACTTATTTCGACAGGCTCAGTATGAAAGTTTTATAAATATATTTCGAATATTTAACATTATTATAAAACAGAACCTAAAACTATATTTTTACTCTGCTAAAATTAAAACCTTATTGTTAAGCACCTCAACCACACCACCATTTACATCGAAAAATAGAGTTTGTTTTAATGAGTCAACAACCTTAACTTTTCCCTTTTTAAGTATTGAAATAAGTGGTGCGTGCATATTTAATATCTCAAAAGAACCATCTATACCTGGTAGTTGAATAAGCGAAACATCTCCTTCATAAACTTGAGTATCGGGGGTTGTTATTTCTAATTTCATAATGCAAATAATTATGCGTTAGCAAGCATTTTTTTACCTTTTTCAATAGCTTCTTCGATAGTTCCAACCAGATTAAAAGCAGCTTCAGGGTATTCATCAACTTCGCCATTCATAATCATATTAAAGCCTTTTATTGTGTCTTTGATACTAACAAAAACGCCTGGTATTCCTGTAAATTGTTCGGCTACATGAAATGGTTGCGATAGAAAACGTTGAACACGACGTGCACGATGAACAACTAATTTATCTTCTTCCGAAAGCTCATCAAGTCCTAAAATAGCAATAATATCTTGAAGTTCTTTGTATCGTTGTAATAATTCTTTAACATTTTGTGCTGTTCTATAATGTTCTTCGCCAACAATATCGGGTGATAAAATGCGAGATGTAGAATCGAGAGGGTCAACAGCAGGATAAATTCCTAATTCGGAAATTTTTCTACTCAACACAGTTGTAGCATCTAAGTGCGAGAATGTTGTTGCAGGAGCAGGATCAGTAAGGTCATCGGCAGGAACATAAATTGCTTGAACTGATGTAATAGAACCACGTTTTGTAGATGTAATACGTTCTTGTAAAATACCCATTTCAGATGCTAAAGTGGGCTGATATCCAACCGCAGAAGGCATACGACCGAGTAATGCCGAAACCTCAGAACCGGCTTGAGTGAAACGGAAAATATTATCAATAAAGAAAAGAATATCACGTCCACCCGATTTTTCATCGCCATCACGATAATATTCGGCTAATGTTAAACCCGATAATGCAACGCGAGCACGTGCGCCAGGCGGTTCGTTCATTTGACCAAAAACTAAAGTTGCTTGCGATTTAGCCAATTCTTCTTTATCAACTTTTGATAAATCCCAATTACCTTTTTCCATGCTTTCTTCAAACTCTTTGCCATAGCGAATAACACCCGATTCAATCATTTCGCGAAGCAAATCATTGCCTTCACGAGTACGTTCGCCAACACCGGCAAAAACCGACATCCCTGCATAACTCTTCGCAATATTATTGATCATTTCCATTATTAACACTGTTTTTCCTACACCGGCACCACCAAAAAGACCAATTTTGCCACCTTTCATATATGGCTCAATTAGGTCGATTACCTTAATACCTGTAAGAAGTACTTCTTTTGATGTACTTAAATTTTCAAATGTTGGAGGATCACGATGTATTGGATATTTACCGGTTGCTTTTACTTGTGGCATTCCATCAATGTTTTTACCAATTACATTAAATAATCGCCCATTAATATCCGGACCAACCGACATAGATATTGGCTCTCCCATAGCTTCAACTTTCATTCCTCTTTTTAAGCCATCGGTTGAATCCATTGCAATTGCTCTTATGGTATTCTCGCCTATATCCTGCTGACATTCAAAAACAAGAACATCTCCATTCTCTTTTGTTAAATGTAGAGCATCGTAAATATTTGGCATCTTCTGCCCTTCATCAAATGAAATATCAACAACTGCACCGATGATTTGTGAAATTTTCCCAACACTTTGAACTGACATCTTTTTTATATTATTTTAAGTTTGTTAAATTAAATTTATAAATTTGTTTTCAGAAGCCAAAATAAATGATTTTATGCTTAATAAACAATTATATTCAAATATTTTTTATTTTTGAAATAATATTTATTATAAATGTTAGATATTCATATCTATATAAATCTAATATTCAGCTTATTACAACTTTAACAAACTAAAATTTATTTTATGAAAAAATTGTTAATTTCTGATAATATTTCTGATTTTTTTAACAAAAATCGAAAATATTGGCAAATAAAAGGTAAGGTTGTGTATGGAAATGGAATTGGCAGTAAAATTGGTTTTCCAACAGCAAATATTAAACCCGAAAACATTGATTTATTGCCCAATGAAGGTGTTTATGCTGTTTTTTTAGAAATAAATGGTGAATTATTTAAAGCTATGCTTAACATAGGTATTAGACCAACTTTTGATTTACACGATAAAGTTGTTGAAGCAAATATTTTTAATTTCAACGATAATATTTACCATAAAAACATCTCTGTTTATTTTGTTGAAAAAATCAGAGACGAAATTAAATTTGATTCAAAAGAAAAATTAATTTCTCAATTATTAAAAGATAAAAAACATATAATCAATATTCTAAAAAAAAGCGAGAAGCCTCAACTATGAAAAAATATATAATACT
>CAZRCF010000043.1:3996-12577 GCA_964598505.1 uncultured Lentimicrobiaceae bacterium
GAAATAAATTCGTATTACGATAGTATTACTAATATTCAAAAAAGTGCTCAATTAAATACAAATTTATTTAATTTACGAAATAAAAAGAAATTTAATGGCGTAATACTTATTTCATATCAAGGGAAAATTATTTTGCATAAAGCGTATGGATATGCCAATTTAAAAAAGAAAATACCACTAACATTAAATACAGTTTTTGAACTTGCATCTGTATCTAAACAATTCACTGCTGCATCTATTATGCTTTTAAAAGAACGGGGTTTGATTTCATACAGCGATTCGGTTCAAAAATTTATAACCGATTTTCCTTATCGTGGTGTTACTATTCACAATATGCTTTGTCATCGTTCCGGATTGCCTCATTACTACTATTTTGCACCCAAGTATTGGGGTAAAAGGACAGATGATATAAGCAATGATACATTGATAAAAATGATGATTGAGCAAAAACCGGAAGCTCGTTTTGCTCCAAATAGCAGTTACGAATATTGTAATACTGCATATTGTATTCTCGCATATATTGTAGAAAAAGTATCAGGAAAACCTTATGGCGAATTTGTAAAAGATGAAATTTTTACAAAAGCAGGTATGAAAAGAACTTTTGCTCGCACACATAAAATTGGTATTCAGAAAAATTTTATTGCAGAAGGCTACGATAAAAAAGGACGATTAAGTAAACATACATTCTTGTCGGGTACAATCGGCGACAAAGGAATTTATTCAACTGCTTACGATTTATATCTTTGGGACAAAGCTTTACGCGAGTTTAAAATTCTGAAAAAAGAGACTTTAATTGAAGCTATTACAGGGAAAAGTACCGACAGAAAACCCGATGCAAATTATGGTTATGGTTGGCATATTGGAACTTACTTTTGGGGACAACCTTTAATATTCCATGGCGGATTATGGAATGGTTATAATACTTTATTTATAAGGCGTATTAACGATAATTCGCTAATTGTTGTATTAAGCAATGTTGTAAATTTTAGTTTTAGTAGGCAAAGTAATAATTGGATGGAAATTATGGACGGATTATAGTTTTGTCTATTTCATACGTTCATTTTTATTTTATTATTTGTCGTATGGAACTCGCTCATGTGTGATAAGGATTTTCATGCTCGTTTCATATATTTCAGATGCATTCCGTATATTAAAATAAATGGACCAGTAATAAACATTAGATTGAAAAAATTAAAACTCTCGTGCAATAAAAATTTATAGTCATACATTATTATGCATGACTATAAATATATTAGCTTAAAATTACAAAATCTTATCTATATAAGCTTACTTTGCCTTGTTTTAATACAACTTTTTGAACTGCAGGGTATCCATTTCCTAATAATTGATAGAAATACACTCCAGCGGCAACATCTTCGTTATTAAATTTTCCGTCCCACCCTTTATTGAAATCGTAAGTTTGAAAAACTAGCATGTTCCAACGATTATATATTTTTAGTTCATAATTATCAGGCGCAACTCCAACCGGTTTAAATATTTCATTTAATTCAAACTTGTCATGATTTGGAGTAAAAGCACTTGGAACCCACCAATCACAATCAGATGGATAAACATTTAGAGTATCTTTATATGAACATTTGCCATTAACGGCAGTCATTATATAGGTGCCGCTTTGGTTAATTTTAATCCAATTATCATATTTTCGCACATTCCATTCAACGGAAGCATTAACATTATTATCAATATCAGCTCCAATCAGTATTGGTTTTTGTGGGCAAACTACTGTGTCGATACCTAAATCGAATGACGGAATTTGATCTACATATACAGTAACATTATCAGTTAAAGTATCGCATGGAGTAGGCATATAAACTATATAATTTGTTGTTATTTCGGGTGCAACAATAATATTATCAACTGGCTGATTATCTGACAATCTCCAAGCTACAGGAGATGTGTTTGTGCTTGATAACATAACACTACTACCAATACAAATTGTTGTATCTAATCGTGCTTCTAAAGATGATAATATTTTAGACAATGTAATTTCACTTGTTTTTTCAGTAGCACAATTATCAGTAACAGTTATTGAATATGTTGATACATCAGTTGTTGGCACAACTTTTATTTCCGTAGCATTAGTTTGTCCTGTACTCCAATTGTTGATATATGGTGAAACACCATTGGTAATATTTGCTGTTAAAGTTATTGTATCACCATCGCAAATTGATGTATTTTCAGTTGCTAAGGATATATTAAGTGTATCTTGATTATATAAAATTATTGTATCAAAATTTACAAAAGCACCCGGTTCACAAATAGATTCTTGTATATTAAAAATTATTGTTTCATCTCCCTCAGCAATATTATCTATTAATGGAATAATGGTTAAAATTGTAGATGATGCAAAAGGAAGGATGGTAATTGACTCTAAATCAGGGTCAATGGTATAGTCAACATTTTTCTCAGCAGTACCTGCTAATTGATAATCGATTATTGTACCTCCTGATGATGCCGGTGCTGTAATGGTAAATTCAATATCATTACACCCCTCAATAAGCCGCGATGTAACAGCTCCATTTACATTAGTTGATGCACCTATTTTTGGGCTGCTAAAGCTATTGGCTTTTAAAAATACTCCGGAATCATAAATACCATCTCCAACATCAGCAATACCTAATTTTATATAATATTCTGTGCATTTTACTACTCGAGCATAAGCTGTTAAGATAGTAGTGCTTCCATCAAAAACAACACTAGTACTCATTGGTTGTATTTGATTCACATAGTAAGCACAATAATGACATGGACCGACATTTGAAGTGCCATTATTCAAATTGTTAATAGTAACTGGTAAATTGGTTTCTGGAATTAATGCTATATTAACAGTATCATAATATGTAAAATCGGGTTTCAAACCATAAAGAAAAAAACCAAATACATCATTAACAAATGGATCATCAGAAAATTCAGGATACTCTTCTGAAGAAAATACATACTCAAACTTAAGAGTATCACCTTCAGGAATAAAATTAAATTCTAAAACAAAGCCATCTCTTATTGTATTTGTTGTTATAGCCTGAAGGTGTCTGTCAATAATATTGGGAGGAGGCACATCATAATTAGATTGATAGCTTGCATTGCCAGGAATATTAGCAGCATTTCCATTACAAAGTATTACACCACTATCTAATAAAGTATAGGGATTTGATATTGGAGTTACTCCTTCAATAAATTTGCCAATACTTATAGTATTTCCTTTAAATCTTATAGTGCCGGGAACAACTGTAACGCCATCGCCAACTAAAATATCAACAGCTTGTGCAGGGGTAATTGGAGTTACAATTAACTGTGCATAAGATTTGCTAATGCTAAAAACAGATAACAAAAGATAAATTGCGATAAAAAGTTTTATTGATTTCATTTTTATTGATTTTACTATTAATTTTTTGTAAGACAATTTTATTAATAAAAAAGTTGCTTTAATATTAAAATAACTATTCACAAAAATATAAAAAAAAATAATACATATAGTTTTTTTAATAGATTTGATTATTTAAATACCTGATTATAAAAAAAATCGTAAGTTTTTATAAAAACCGTAAGTTATCTGATGTCTGATTGAAAATTAGATAGTTGAATAGCTATAATACTTTATTTATACGCCGCATTACTAATAATTCGCTAATTGTTGTATTAAGTAATGTTGTAAATTTTAGTTTTAGCAGGCAAAGTAACAATTGGATGGAAATTATGGACGAATTATAATTTTGTCTATTTCATACGCTCATTTTTATTTTGTAATTTATTTGTCGTATGGAACTCGCTAATGATCATTCTCATGTTTGATAAGAATTTTCATGCTCATTTCATATACTTTAGATGCATTCCGTACATTAAAATAAATGGACCGGTAATAAACATTAGATTGAAAAAATTAAAACTCTCGTGCAATAAAAATATTGGTAACCCAAGCATCAATAAATTTGCTACAGTATAAAAGTGGAATCCAATCTTTTTTAATTTAAACATCATTATTGCACCAACAAGCGATAATGTTGAAAGAAAGAAATTTGCAATATAAAATTCTCTAGTTATTACGGATAAAGCTTCATAAGTTTTTTTCAAAAAATCATCTTCTTGTTGCGATAATATATTTAAAATTGTATCGTAAAAAATAGAGTAAAAGAAATTTGAAATAATTGCTAATCCGCTACCAATAAAGGTTAAAATACATATTACTTTTAAAAATTGTGGAATTTTTGTTTGTTGTTCTAAAATGTTATTTGCTTCTGAGTTGATTTCCATGTATTTTTTTATTTTTTTTTATTAACGTAATTTAAAATCATTTTATTAAATATAGATTCGTAATTTTTATGAAATTTTACTTCTAATGGAATATAGTAAATTGGCAAATCTTTTATCAAGTGTTTAAATTTTTCACTATTTAAACGCATTGCATCTTTTTGGGTTATAATGATAGCTTTGTTTTTTGAAAAAATACTATCAAAATTATAAATAATTTTATTCAAATCCTTAATAGAAAAACTATGATGATCGGAAAATGTAATTGTGTGTAACTCAAAACAATTATCTTTTAAATACTCTTTTAAAGGATATGGATTTGCAATTCCTGTTACCATTAATAATTGCGAGAAATTTAATTTAGCATTTTTATCAGCACACTCTGTTAATGGAATAATTTCACCATATTTGTAATAAGAGAAACAAATTTTTTGATGTGACAAAGGTTTTATTTTAGCAATCATAGATTTTACAATCATTGGTGATAAAACTTTTGGGCACTTAGTTACCACAATAACTTCGGCATATTTTGCATTACTTTTAAATTCTCTTAACGTACCTGTTGGAATCACGTAATCATTAACATATAAATTGTAATAATCGGTAAGCAAAATATTTAATCCTGCTTTTACCGATATATGCTGATAAGCATCATCAAGAAGAATAATATCTGGTTTTACTTCTAAGGCTAATAAATTATTAATGCCTGTAACTCTGTTCTCGCAAACAGCAACATCAATTTCATCATAAAAAGTTGATTTATACTGCATTGGTTCATCACCAATTTCTTCAGCAGAATGTGTCGATGTTGCTAACACATATCCTTTTGTTTTTCTTCCGTATCCCCTACTTAAAGTTGCTATTTTAAAATTGCTTTTTAATAATCTTATTAAATACTCAGTATGAGGAGTTTTACCGGTGCCACCTAACGAAATGTTTCCAATGCAAATAATTGGAAAATCGAAAATATGACGTTTTAGTAATCCAATATTAAATAGTTTCCTTCTTAATAACATAAGCAAACCATATAATATACTAAAAGGAAGTAATAAAATTCGTAATACCTTTATCATTTTTTCTATCTTTGCATTAATAAAAATTGCAACTAAATTACAATTTATATTTTTAATAATCAAATTATTAGAAAATTTAACATTAAATAACGAAATGAAATTATAACTTAAAATAAATTTTTATGAAAAAAAGAATTAAATATATTATTTATTTAACACTATTTACTTTATCAAATAATTCATTGCAAGCACAATTGCCAAATTATACATTTACAAGCTCTTATGAAACTTATATACCTATTTCAAGTTCAACAAATATTATTAGTCCTTCTTCTACCATAAATAATGATAGATATTCGATAACATTTGAATTACCATTTCCAATTTATTTTAGCGGATCGTATTATACACATTTTATTGCAAATGTAAATGGTTTTATACGTTTAGGGAAAAATAGCAGCGTAAGCGAATCAAATCCAAAAATAATTACTAATTCATTTAATAATTCATTAAGTAATGAAAATAACACACAGTTATTATGTCCTATGTGGGATGATTTATGTCTACTTGGAAATATAAGTGATAAAGTTCATTATGTTACAAATGGAATTGCTCCTAATCGGGAATTTATTGTTGAGTGGTATGGAGTAAAACGATATGGCAGTAATGGTAGTGCACAAAATTTTCAAATACACATTTATGAAACATCTAGTATTATTAAATTCGTATATGGTAATTGTAATCAGCCTTTAGGAAGTTCACCTAGTGCTTCAGTTGGAATTACAAATTCAAATGGAGGAATAGGAAATTTTATTAGTATTTCAGATACATCAACAAATCCTAAAAATTTAACAATTAACTCAACTTCAAACACAATTATATCAGAAAACAATATAAATGGAACTGCAACCGTTAGTGGTTTAGCTTATACTTTTACTCCTCCAACATGTTGGATACCTGTTAATGTTAATGTTTCAAATGTTCAAATAAATTCCGCATATTTTAATTGGATAAGCGATGCATCAATTTTTAACATTAGATATAAAAAAATTAGTGATACTATATGGACAAATTCCTTAATAAATGATACTTCAATAACTCTAACAGGTTTAGTATATTCTTCAACTTATGAATTTCAAGTTCAAGCAAACTGTGGTAATGGAGATACAAGCAGTTGGTCTGATTTAGTTATTTTTAATACTTTATGCGAAGCTATCAATGTACCATATTTTCAAAATTTTGATTCGATTAACATCCCTAACCTGCCAAATCATTGTTGGAAAAAAGTTATTACTAACGGAAATATTATTACTACATCAACAAGTTCGTCAAGTTCTCCAAATAGTATGATATTGTATTCAAATATATCAAATACAAACGAATCTCGAATATTAATATTGCCTGAAATTTCTCAACCGATAAACACATTAAGATTAAAATTCAAAGTTGCTAGTTGTGATAATTCAAATACTGGCTGTACATTTTATGTTGGTACTGTATCTGATACAACAAATGGATTAATTTTTACAAAATATGATTCCATTACAATGGAGTATTCAACAAGTTATGTCAGTTATACAATAAATTTTAATCAATATACAGGATCTAATAAATATATTGCAATAAAACATTTAAGTAATTGGTTTCAGATAGGTATATGCATTGATGATATTGTTATTGAAACACTATCAACTTGTTCTGAACCAACTAATTTAGAAGCAATAACTACATTAAATACAGCAACTATATCATGTGTAAGTTCTGCATCAAATTTTAATATCAGATACAGAAAAATTGGTAATATTGATTGGACAACAACAACAAATACAGCTATTCCATATACCATTACTGGATTATTATCATCAACAAATTACGAATTTCAAATTCAATCAGACTGTAGTAATGGAAATTTAAGTTCTTATAATATGATTTCAACATTTCAAACTCAATGCGTGCCATTTTCACTTCCGATTTTTGAAGATTTTAATGTTGTATCAACTCCAAATTTACCAGTATGTTGGACTCAAATTACATCTGACACAACAGAATATATATTAACACAAAAAAATTACTACAATAGTGTTGATAAGTATCTAAAAATAAATAATGGTAATGATACTAATAAATCCGTATTTTTAGTTTGCCCTGAAATAATTCAAAATGTAAATACAACTCGAATTAAGTTTAATGCAGTTTCAAGAAAATTATCTATAGGTGTATTAACTAATCCAACAGATACTAATACCTTTGAAGAAGTTAATACTATAGATGATACTGTAGTTCATTATAATACATTTCCATTTTATAGTGTTTTATTGAATAGTTATAATGGTTCTGGCAAGTATATTGCTTTAAAATATAAGTCAAATAATATAAATTCTACTATGTATATTGATAATATTGTTATTGAACCCATTCCTTTATGTATTGAGCCATATCAATTATCTGTTTCTGAAATAGGTGGCAACTATGCAAAAATTTCATGGTTTGGTAATGGAAATAGTTATAATATAAAATATAAAAAAGTTAATACAAATACATGGTTTAATGCTAATTCTGATTCTTCTTTAGTAATATTAAATGGATTACAACCTACAACAAATTATGTTGTTATGGTTCAATCATATTGTGAAAATAATGGTTTTAGTGGTTGGAATTTTGATAGTCTTTATTTTAAAACAACTCAAATTCCCGCAAATTTGCCATTTTTTGAAGGTTTTGAAAATAATTTTGGACAATGGGATAATGCAAATGGCAACCAAACAAATAAATGGGTAGCAGATACTGCTACAAAATATAGTGGATTAAAATCAGCATATATTTCTGATACTATAAATGGATGTATAAACAGATATAAAACAAATTTTTCTTCAACTGCTCATATATATCGTGATATTTATTTCCCTCAAGGGAATCTTTTTGGATTAAACTTTAAATGGAAAGCAGGAGGAGAAGGAACTGTTGATTACATGAAAGTATATTTAATACCGACTTCAATAACCCCTGAAGCAGGATTTACTATTTCAACAGCATATCAAATAGGAATAATTTATAATTCACAAACTTCAAATTGGCAAAATGAATACATAGAAATACCGAATACTTTTGCTGGTAATACTTGGAGATTAGTTTTTACATGGACTAACAATTCATCTTTAGGCACACAACCTCCTGTAGCTATTGATGATATTTCTATAGCACAAATTACCTGTGTAAAACCTTTAAATGTAACAATACAAAGTTTGACAGCATCATCAATTAATGTAAAATGGATAACCGAAGCTCCAAATACAAAAGTATTA
>CAZRCF010000043.1:12587-13266 GCA_964598505.1 uncultured Lentimicrobiaceae bacterium
GCTGATACAATATGGCAACAAATTACAATAACTTCATTAACTTTCCCGGATACTAATACTTATCAATTAACAGGTTTATTACCTTCTACAAACTATCAATTAAAATTAATGTCGGTTTGCGGTATTAGCGATACAAGTATTTGTTCATCAAATATATCATTTACTACTTTTTGTCAGAATACGACATTTCCGTATTTCCAAGGTTTTAATGATAGTATAACACCTACATGTTGGACTATACAATATATAAATGGAAATTCTACATTTTATTACCCAACTACGGGTTACAATCCTTTATCAACCCCTCAAGAAGGTTCAAGAATGTTAATGTGGAATTCTTTCTCAATTCCATCTGGAAAATCAAATAGGTTAGTATCACCTCCATTTTCAACAATCGGAATTAATAATATTGATGTTGAATTTCAATGGTACCAAGATAATGGTTACCCATCTAATTCTGATAGAATTTATGTTGAATATTCTATAAATGGTACATCGTGGGACACTTTAGCCCCATTTATACTAAGATATAATAAATTTCTTTCAGGATGGAATAGGAAACGATTTACATTGCCTATTCAAGCTGCAAATCAAAATACAGTATTAATTGGGATAAGATTTATTTCGGATTATGGAAACAATTGTTTTTTAGATAATTTTAAAGTTGAAATTACACCGC
>CAZRCF010000043.1:13312-13544 GCA_964598505.1 uncultured Lentimicrobiaceae bacterium
TTCTATTATAGTAACAAATCCTTATAATTTAAGTTCGTTAGTTCAAAACTCTAACTATATGGTTCAAATACAAGGTAATTGTAATGGGAGTTATAGTAATTGGAGTTCTCCAAATTTCGTTTTTACTACTTCCTGTGGCATTCATAATGTGCCATTTTCTGAAAAATTTGATGCAGTTTTAGCACCTAATTTACCTCTTTGTTGGAATAAAATTGTTAATTCTACTTCATCA
>CAZRCF010000044.1:0-13535 GCA_964598505.1 uncultured Lentimicrobiaceae bacterium
ATATTGATTCGGGTGTTTATTTCTATAAATTTCAAACCGACAAATATACAAAAACAAGAAAAATGATAAAGTTATAATAACTTTTAAGTTAAACAACTAATAAACTCAAGATTCTATGTATAGTTCGTATGTTTTGTTGGTAATTTTAATTATAATTTCAATATTAGGAGGAATAGAGTATAATCGTCATAAAAAACGAATATACTCTATTCCTATTCGCATTCACGTAAATGGAACAAGAGGAAAATCAAGTGTTACTCGATTGATTGGTGCTGGATTACGTGCAGGCGGAATAACTAATATTACAAAAGTTACAGGTACGTTTCCCAGACTGATTCTTGAAGACGGAACAGAAACAATTATCTATCGTAAAGCTACAGCTAATATTATTGAACAGCTTTCTATTGTAAAATTTGCCGCAAATAGAAAAGTAAAAGCCTTAGTTATGGAGTGTATGGCTCTTCAACCAATATATCAAACAATTACCGAAACCAAGATGATACATTCAAATATTGGTGTGATGACTAATGTACGATTTGATCATGTTGATATTATGGGACATACATTACCCGAAATTGCCGAAACAATGGGCAAAACAATACCTCACAACGAACATCTGTTTTCATCAGAAAATGTAATCCCTGAATTACTTGAAAAAATTGCAACTGAAAGAAATACAATATCTCATTTTATTGACCCTAAAACAGTTACACCAGATGAAATGAAAGGGTTTAATTATATTGAACATAGAGAAAATGTATCGCTTGCCATAGCAATTTGCCAACATCTTGGCATTGATAGGCACACAGCATTAAATGGCATGTATAATGCAATTCCGGATGCAGGTGTTTTAACTCGAAACATAATAATTGAATCGAATAAGCAAATTAATTTTTATAACGTATTTGCTGCAAATGATCCCGATTCAACACTACTTATTTGGAATAAAATTAATGACGAAAAAGGCATTGAAGGAACAAAAATAATATTGCTTAATACAAGACAAGACAGACTTGATAGAGCACGTCAATTATCGGAAATGGTTGCCAAAAATATTGCCAAAGAAGCAGATTATTTAATATTAATGGGTGAATCGGGTGAAGTAGTTGAAAACATGTCAGTTGGATTTGGTTTTCCAAAAAATAAAATTATTAACCTTGGATACACAAAACCCGAAACAATATTTGAAAAAGTACTTTCAATTACTAATAAAACATCAACTATATTTGCAATAGGAAATATGGGAGGTATGGGTGCTGCAACTGCAGAATATTTTGAACTAAAAAGTAAAAACAAATGATTGAATTAGCAATTACATTAGGATTAATATTTAGTCTTTTGGCTTATGAAGTATTTGGACTTTCTGCCGGAGGAATAGTTGTTCCGGGATACATAGCTTTACAACTATCACATCCAGATAAAATAATTGGAATATTTGCAGTTAGTTTGCTTACATTCTTAATTATTAAAGTTCTTGGCAAATACACATTTTTATACGGACGCCGACAAATGGTATTAAGTTTACTTATTGGCTGTTTATTAGCTAATTTCTCAAGGCATTTTTTTGTAGTTAATATTTCATCAACAATAGTGGAATTAAATGCTGTAGGTTGGGTTGTGCCTGGTTTATTAGCTCACTGGTTTGCAAAACAAGGAATTTATAAAACTGTAAGCGTTTTATCTGTTACTGCAGTACTTGATAGTTTAATAATAATTCTGTTGTTTGGTGGAGCTTTATTACCATAAAATTTAATAAAAAAAATTATGCTAAAGTTTAGAGCAAAATCAAATATTGTACTTGGATTAATAGCACTTTTATCAATTCTTTCGTTTATTGCTGTAGAAAAAAGCAGAACAAATGTAAAGAAAGAGTGGTACTCCGAAAAACTCAAAGCAGCAGAACTTTCAAAGCAAGCCGCACTTTGTTTAAAAGAATTCCGACTTGAAGAAGGTATTTTTATTGATGAAGTTAATGATCCAAATCAATCAGCATTAATAGGTCAAGAATATACAAATATTACAACCGATGAAGGTAAAATTGATGATAAACTTTCAACACTAAATCCCAATTTTGCTGCTGTTATTGTTCAATATTTAAAAGATATAGGTTTAAAGAAAAATGATTGTGTTGCCATTTCATTTACAGGCTCATTTCCAGCATTAAATATTTCTGTAATATCTGCTATTGAAGTGCTTGGCTTAAAACCAATAATTATTACTGCTGTCGGCTCTTCAAATTATGGAGCTAACGACCCTAATTTTACTTGGTTAGATATGGAAAATGTGCTTTTCAGTTCAGGTATTTTTCACTGTAAATCGGTTGCTGCTTCTCTGTCAGGTGGTTTCGATAACGGTAGAGGTCTTAGCGTTGAAGGCAGACAGCTTATAGTAGATGCTATAAATAGAAATAAAGTTATGCTTATAAAAGAGGATTTCCTTGAAAAAAGTATTGAAAAACGAATGCAAATTTATGAGCAAGAAAGCAAAAGTAGTCCTATAAAAGCATATATTAATGTTGATAAAGGAATTGCCAGTTTGGGGCATACTGTTAACGCCAGTTTAATTCCAACAGGGTTGGTTCAAAAATTTCCGGAAATTAATTTTCCTGTTAGAGGAGTAATTGTACAAATGGGACAAAAAAATATACCTGTTATTCAATTAGTAAATATTGATAAAATACTTAAACAATACAATTTGCCATATAGCCCAATTCCAATTCCCGAACCGGGTAGTGGAGGTATTTTCTTTGTTGAAAAATATAATATTTGGGTTGCTCTTATTGCTATAATATGCCTAATGGTCTTTATAATAATTATTTATTTATCAGAACGTAAAGTTCATAAACTTGGAAGTGAATTAGTTCCATTACCTTCGAAATCTGATAACAATTCAAATAATTCTAACGATAGTTTTGAATTATTGTAAAACTTTATAAAAAAACATAATATTAAAAACCGAAATATTAAAATCTTAACTGACAAAACATATATGAAAACAAAATATCTTCTTATTATTGTATGTTTAATGTATATATCTGATTCCTTTGGTCAAACTGCAACAAAACATAAATTATTGAGACCATCAAATGCAACAAATCAAATACCTATAATAGTTAATAATAAAATCAGGTTTTACAATCAACTTAGTTTTGAAAAGTCTTCTGTAATAAAAATAAATGGACCCGGAAAACTTAGGATATTATCACGTGGGCAAATTATTTCAAAAGAACAAAAAAGTACAGGATATGAAATTATATATAATATTGATGGAGGAGCAAAAAAAATAAAAATTGTTGATAATGTAAAACGTTCAGCTTCCGCAAAATACACTAATGGAGAAATGGGCAGTCCTTCTTCATTAGAAATTTTTGAAATAATATTAGGACCTGGAAATCATAATATTAATTTTAAGTTAGCAAACAGCAATTTACCAGTAGCAGCTCGCTATGCATTTTATCCTGCCAAAAGTAAAAAAATGGAATGGATAAATATATCCCCTTTAATTTCGGAAGAAGTAATAGAGCTCGTTACAAAAGAAACAATATTTAATTATTATCGATCATCATTAAAAAAACCACTTACAGTTGAGTTATATGGACCAACTGAACTGCGTATATTTAGTCGTATTGAATTTCAAAATAAAATGAGAGGGTTGGTTAATTATAGAATTCAAGTTAAAATGGATAATGTGGTGATAAATACCTACCGATTAAATTGCAAACGTTCTGAAATAACTATATATAAAAGTATTAATAATTTAGTTCCTGGAATGGCAAGTGAATTTGTAGTAAATATTCCTAAAGGTAAACATAGGATAAAACTATTACCGCTCGATAGTGATAAAGGAAGTATTATTATGCGTATAATGATTCCAAAAAAAGATTTAATACCCGGCACTAAATTGTTGTAGCATATTATTTTCATTAAAAGAATTGAAAACATGATAAAAAAATTATTAAAAATTGAAAATATTGAGAGTAAGATAATGATTACTATTATTTTATGCTTTAATATTTGTTTAAATAATAATTTACAAGCGCAAAGTAAATTCTCAAAATTCAAACCTACCAAATTGAATATATCATTAAAACTTACATCAAATTATGATGATAATATTTTAAAATATTCAGAAAAATATCTTGAAAAATTTAAAAATAATGAAGATGAAGGCAGATTTCATATTAAAACATACGATGATGTAACTTGGTCGCCAGAAATAGGTTTAACTTCTACTTTCAATTTTTTTAAAAAATATAGCACTAAGTTAAATTTAGGTTATCGTTTTACTTCATATATAATAAATAACAACAAAAATAAAAGTCATCTCAATTTTGGTATACAACAAAATCTTAGCGAAAAAGGCAGTATAAAGCTATCTTACAGCTACACACCGGAGTTTTACATTCGTCATTACAGAGATGAAGACTGGACAAAAATTTACGGTTATACAACAGAATCTTTTCAACCTTTTGCATTCTCAATTGATAATTATAGAGCAGAGATTCAGAATATTTTTTTCAAATCTACTCGTTTTAAATTCGCTTTCAATTATTCGTTATACTTTAATAATAAGCATTTTACTGAATACGACTCGAAAAATAAAACTTTTGAGGTAAACTTCCAACAACCACTACTGAAAAAATTAAAACTCGAAGCTGGTTACTCTTATACATCTTCATTAGCCAAAGGTTTTGATGAAATTAGCGAGACGAAACAAAAATCTGATGATTCTGATGCTTCTAATGTTGAAGATGAGTTTCTCTTTAGAATATATTGGGATTTGCCAAAAATTAAAAAATCCAATCATACTTTTGATACAAAAGTTGAATTTGGCAAACAGAAATATACTTCAAATAAAACTACTGATTTAGATCAACTTCATGCAGGAAGAGTTGATAATACTTTTGCTTTGATAAATACTTATTCTTTTGAATTTTCTGAAAAAATAAAAATATCTATTTTTTACAATTGGTATAGTAGAAATGCTGGGTCTGTTAATGAAGAGAATAATGAACTAATATCCGACGAGAAAGAATACAAGCAAAATATAGTAGGATTTGCATTTTTTTACAATTTTGATGTATTGAAAAAGTAATGTAAAAAAACAAATTAAAAATGAATGTATGAAATTAAATAAAATAAATATGAAATCAAATTTGTTATTCGTAATTTTTTTATCAAGTCTTTTATTTTTTATTGGCTGTGGCAAGCCTAACGATTCAGAACAAATTGGAGATTTTGGAAATTATAAAATCGTTCAGAAATTATCTACACCCGGATATGCACAAGATATTACTATAGATGATAAATATGCTTATATATGTCAAGGAGAAGGTGGCTTAGTAATTTTAAATATTGAAAACCCTCAAAATCCAATAAAAGTTTCTCAAATATCAGAAGGTGTAAGAGGTTATTCAGCAAAGATTTTACGAAAAGATACAATTATTTTCATTGCTGCCGGAGATTTTGGAATAACAGTATTAAATATTTCAAATCGTTCAAACCCAATTGTTATTAGCTCTAATCTTAATATGAAACCAGCAAAAAATATAAATATTTATGGTAATTATTTATTTACTGCGGTTAGCGAACAAGGTGTGAAAATTGCAAATATTAGTAATCCATCTGAACCTGATATAAGAGGAACTATTAACACAACTGGTTATGCCAGAGGAAGTATTGTTTCATCTGATACTAATAAATTATTTGTGGCGTGTGGCGAAATGGGATTAAGTATATTTGATATTGATGATTTTCAAGATGGATATCCTAGCACAAATCTTTTAGCATGGTATGATACTCCAGGTTATGCTGAAGATGTTGTAATCGACGATTCGAAATCTCTTGCTTTTATTGCAAGTGGTTACTTTGGGCTACAAATAATTGATTATTCGGATATTGCAAATATTCGGATAGTTGGTTATGGCAATATTAATGGTGGATATGCAAAAGATATTATTCGTGATAGGAATTTGGTTTACATTGCTTGTCAGAAAAATGGACTTCAAATATTTGATGTCTCAATTCCTTCAGCTCCAGTCCTAATAGGATATGTAGAAACTAAATATGCTCAAGGACTAACTCAAGATGAAAATTATATTTACGTTGTAGATGAAGAAGAAGGATTAATTGTAATATCGAAACCAAAATAGAAGTAGAATATAGGTTTTTTTTGTTGCAATTAGTAATCTTTAGCTATTAGCATTTAGTTATTAGCTTTCTTTTCATTTCGGCATTATCGTATTAGAACATTATCAAATTATCATATCATTTCCATCTTCCCACTTCTAACTTCCCACTTTCTACTTTTTACTTTTTATCCAACAATAACTTTCTTATAAATAGCACCATTATTAGTTTGAATTCTAACAAAATAAGTGCCTTTACTAATATTGCTTACATCAACTTTAAAATTATTTGTATTTGCATTTTGAGTTAAACTTCTAACTATTCTACCATACAAATCAATAATATCAATTTGAAAGTCCTTATTAATAAACTTTTCAATAAAGATATTAATGAAATTATTAGCAGGATTTGGGCTTATTATTATGTTATTATTTAAAATATTAAAATTATCAATATCAATAGTATTACTGGCAAACTTTAAAACAATTCCATCGTTTGGGTCAAATATATATGATTTTACTTGCTTTGGAAAATCAAAATCAAATGTTTGGTTGTTTTGGTCATTCATAACTCTAACTATTGTATCTGAATTATCAATAAAAATAAATTTAATTTCAACTGGCATTTTATAAAATCCATAAACTACTTGATTTATAAGTAATGAAGATTTATAACTTCCATAATTTGGAACACTACTTGTAATTAAATGGTTTTGATAGATAGGATGATTTGGTTTATAAATCCATTCATTCATAAACCAATCTAATTCAACTCCCGAAACCTCTTCCATTTTTGTAAAAAAATCTTTAATAGTAGAATTTTTATATTTAAAATTTATATTATCGTTGGTGTATTGTTTTAACCCATCAAAAAAAACTGTATCACCCAAAACATATCTAAGCTGATGAAGAACGCAAGCACCTTTAAGGTATGTAATTGCATAATTAAATAAAACATCTTTATCTGGAGTATTAATTGACCATAAAGTATCACTAATAGCCCACCCCGGATTATTCTGTTTATAATATAATGCATCAAAATTTATTTCATCTTTATATGCAAGTGTTCCTTGAGAATGCTCTAACCAAAGAGCTTCGCTATAAGTAGCAAAACCTTCATTTATCCATAAATCAGCCCAAGTAGCACAAGTAATCATATCGCCAAACCATTGATGAGCTAATTCGTGCAAAATAAGCATTTCTTGCCAACCATTTGGCAGTAAACTTGTTAATGTTTGGTTTTCCATTCCTCCCCAACTAAAATCCTCATTTAAAGTCGCAAAACCATTTTTTTCAAAAGGATGTTCGGTAAATGTTTCTGAAAAAAAGTTTAACATGTTTGGTATAATATCAATTATAGGTTGAGGATTCTCTCCTGTATTATAATAAAAACGCATTGGCACACTATCTTGAGGGTGAAGAGGTGGATGCCAGTACGTTACGTTTAAATTATATCCTTTTTTAGAAGCAATTGTAGTTAAATATGTTGCCACCGGATCTCGACTAATCCATTGATAATAAATAGTATCTGCAATTTTTAACGAATCGGCTAATCTACCATTTGAACCTAACAGAACATCAGAAGGCACTTTAGCTTTTAATTCAAAAGTTGCTTTATCATAAGGTAAATCCCAACAAGGAAACCATTTTCTTGCTCCAATTGGTTCGCAATCAGTAAATACAAAACCATTATTGCACCAAAAAGCAGAATCAGTAATATTTTTATGTTTATAATATATTGTAAAATCAATAGTGTCATTTGGATTATATGTTTGCCCGAAATTAATATGTAATAAATCGTTTGTATGTGTAAAATTTATACCAAAAGGACTAATTGAATCTACTGACAAACTTGAATTTACTGCATTTAATACAATTGAATTTAAAACTGAATCAACTTTAATTTTAACAGTATTCGTTCCAGTAAAATCTTTTGGAAAAGGAGCTGAATAGCATTTATAAAGGTCTAAATTTAATGAATAATTCAAAACATCAAACGAGTGTTTTGGTGTGTTTAACGATTTCTCTATATGTTTATTTTTGCTCATTAATTTTCGTTTTGAGCAACTTACAGCACCATTATTTTGTGCAATGGTATATGAAACAATAAAAAATATTGACACAAAAACAACTACTACTTTTTTCATTTATATTTATTTAAAAAATATTCTTTTTTATTTTAAATTATTCTTTTTTGCAATTAAATTATTAAAAGCTATGAATTTATTTTATCATCATATTTTCAAATTCCCACACTTCCCCTATGCTTATTGCAACGCTTTCCACTTTCCACTTTCCACTTTCCACTTTCCACTTTTTACTTTCTACTTTTTACTTTTACCTTTTACCTTTTACCTTTTTACTTCCACCATCTTAAGCTTTTCCAGCGCTTCCTAAAACATTATTAAGTTTGTGAATATAAAGAGTTTTAAGTTGGTCTCTTGCAGGTCCTAAGTATTTACGAGGATCGAATTCAGAAGGGTTTTCAACTAACACTTTTCTAACAGCAGCTGTCATAGCTAACCTACCATCGGAATCAATATTTATTTTGCAAACAGCCGATGCAGCAGCTTTACGCAGTTGTTCTTCAGGAATTCCTACTGCATCTTTCATTTTTCCACCGTTATCGTTAATTATTTTAATTAATTCAATTGGCACCGAAGATGCTCCGTGCAATACAATTGGAAAACCGGGTAATTGTTTTTCAATTTCTTCTAAGATATCAAAGCGAAGAGGTGGCGGAATTAGAACTCCATCAGCATTTCGGGTACACTGTTCGGGGGTAAATTTGTTAGCACCATGCGAAGTTCCAATAGAAATTGCTAAGGAATCGACACCAGTTCTACCTACAAAATCAATAACTTCTTCGGGTTTAGTATAATGCGAAACTGCCGACGATACTTCATCTTCAACTCCCGCCAAAACACCTAATTCGCCTTCAACACTAACATTATGAGAATGTGCATACTCAACAACTTTTTTAGTTAAAGCAATATTTTCTTCATAAGGCAAGTGCGAACCATCAATCATTACCGACGAAAAACCATAATCAATACACGATTTACATAATTCATAAGTATCGCCATGATCTAAATGTAAAACAATAGGAATGTTACAACCTAACTCTTTTGCATATTCAACAGCACCTTGAGCCAAAAAACGGAGTAACGTTTGGTTAGCATATTTGCGAGCACCATTCGAAACTTGAAGAATAACAGGTGATTTAGTTTCTACACAAGCCTGAATAATTGCTTGTAATTGCTCTAAATTGTTAAAATTAAATGCAGGTATTGCATAACCACCTTTAACTGCTTTACTAAAAATTTCTTTTGAATTTACTAATCCTAATTCTTTATAAGTAATCATATTAATTTATAATTTTATGTTATCAATGAAAATATATTCAAAGGTAAGAAATAATTTCCAAAATGTATATTTTTTTTGCTTTTAAAATTTATAAAAAAATAACCATATAAAGCGTTTTAAAAATCTTTTAATGAAATTTATTCACTTTATATGGTTATTTACAAATTATTATCGCTTAAGCTGAAAAAACAATAATTTATAGTTTAGCACCCATTTTTTTACCAGCACAAGGAGAACTTTTTTGTAACGAATAATCGTTATCTTTTGCATTAACAAATTCTGGATCTTTGCCTAAGATATTATTTTCTAAATCAACTGCTTCTGAAGGAAATTCTTCATCTTGTAAGCATGAATTTGTAATTGATGGTTTTGAGCCTCCATTAAAATAAAAAGCAGTTTTATTATCCCACAAAATAATATTTTGAATAATAGGATTTGAAGATGAATTACACTCAATACCGTAATTATTTCCTACAATTGTTAAATTTCTAAGAATTGGCTTTGATTCGTTCTTACAGTTTATTGCAGTCCAACCATTGTTGGCAAAAATACAAAATTCAACAATTCCATCTGAGGCTAAAAATGATATTGCTCCAGTTGCGTTATCTTTTTCGGTTACCGAACGCATATAATAAGAATCTGTAAAATAGCAATATTTAAAAACATTACCTGTACTTTCTTCTAACATCACATTTCCCCATGTTCCATTGCCATAACCATCAAATTTAATTTGATCATTTTTTTTGCCTTCTGCAATTATATTGCCTTTAACGCGCAAAAATCCAACATTAAATTTATTATTAATTTCCGACTCAATACGATAGTCTCTCTCTTCGCCTGTTTGAAATAGAATAATAACACCAGGTTTAATTTTTAAAGTTTTGCCAACTGGCACAATAGCCTCACCCTCAATAATATATGGCGAACCCGATTTTTTCCAAGTACCATAAACTTCTTGTTTATCCTTAATTCTGGTTTGACCTAACAATAATATAGGTGCAAAAAGTAATGCGAAAATTAAATTTTTTTTCATAATTAATTGATTTAAAGTTAATATTAATTGTAAATTTTACGTTTTTAGTTTATATAAAATTCGGTATTTTAAATGTATAACAAACATTTATGCTCGGGATTTAGTAATTATCTATAATTACATTCCACTTTCTCTGTTTTTTGCTTCACGTTTAGCTGCTTTAGCATTTCGCTTTTCTTTTAGGCTTTTTGCAGGCTGCTTTTTAACCAATTTTTCTTTTCCTTCTTTTTCTTTTACCATTTTTTTATATTTTTTAAATTAAGATTCATTTATTATTATGATGTAAATATACAAAATAATAATTAGTTTTTATAACAATATTTTAAATATTTTTTTAAAAACATTTGACTTTTATTACTAATATATTATCTTTACTTAAGAAATACATTCAACAAATTTTAAAAATGAAGAATATTTTTTTTGCAATTATTGCTGTTTTTATTCTAACAAGCTGCAATAAAAAAGATGAAATTATCAATAATGATAATGAAAATGATGTTATTGTTGTAAAGGATTTTATTACAGAGCTATATAATAAATCTGTAGATACACTTGAAATTGCATCTCGAAAATATATTATTGATGCGGAATTATGGAGGGATTTTATGCCACCATCACCCCCTAATGGCTACCCATTGATTGCAATTAATTGGTTATTGCCGATTGATACATTACAAATGCCTAATAATATTGATTTAATTGAACAATATGTAGTTTTTAATGATTCTATATGGATTACTGGATATGAAAACAACAACCCACCCTCATTACATTTAATCATAAAAGTATCCAGAAATGGTCCTAAATGGGGTCCTCATTTATATGTTGATGTTTTTTCAAAAATTCATGATTCAATTACAAATATTGATTACTTTTTGAAAAAGAAAAATGTTTATATTAATAGGACTGATTAATTTTTCAGTTTATACTTATTGAGCTATTCTGATTTATATATATTTATAGAAGATATTATTCAATAATTCGACTATATTTCATTTCTATGCTTTTATATTTTACTCATAGACAGAAATGGTTATTGGGCTGTTAGAGATTATTTTAATTATCAATAATACATCTTAAAGGATAACCTGAGGTTTTTTTGCTACTAAACACAAAACTTGTAATATTATCAAAATATAATCGGTAACCATAAGCACTTTTGTGTTGTGTGCTACTCCAATAGTACCCAAAATTTCCTCGAGTTGTAACTGCACCATTTGTATAATGTAAATAACCGGAGGCATGAAGTTTTAATACAGAATTATAAGTATCGTTATAAGTACTCCAACCTCCATCGGCTTTTGTCCATTCCGATTTTGTAGGAATTCTCCAACCGCTGCCTAAAAGCAAACTACAAGGATCGTTTGCCTTATTCCAATCGCTCTCTTCGTCAATTGTAGTTAACCAAGCATTTGGAGTTAAAGTTATACCATCATGTTTAAAACCTTGTTTACGATTAAACTGCCAATACCAACCGGCAGAAATTTCAGTAGCATCGGTAGCATACGTTGCTTGTTGAGAAGCACCTAAATTTTGAATAATAACACACTTTACTCCTCCAAAAATTGTTGTAGAAAAAGTTTTATAAGTAACGTTTTTGTTTATTGGGCTAACCCCATCACCTACTTTATGATTTTTTGCCAAATTTTGCCCACATAGCCAATTATTACTATTAACATTAGAATTTACATTGAAGTTAGTATTATCTGTAATACATGCTAACTCACTTTTTGCAATTTGCGAATTATTATTTGAGTTAATTATTGTTGTACTTTGGCAATCACTAACTTGTGCCCTAATTTGCAATGTAAACAAAATTGCTATTAATAAAGAAAAAGTTTTTTTTGTTTTCATACGGTTAGTTTTTAATTTGTTTTTAATTTGTCGGATGAAACTCGCAATAACATTCTTTTATGTGTAAAGAATTTTATATGGCAAGTTTTATAATTATTGATTATTATTTTATTAAACTAAGTAACAAAAGTATATTATTAATCAACAAAATACAAATTTTTTAACAACAATAACTTAGTGAAACTAAATAAATAGTATCAGAAAAATTGTATCTTTGTATTATATTTGTAATAAAAAATAATATGAATACTTTTGAACTTAAAAATAATTTTCATAACCTTATAGATAGTATAAGTAATGATAATGTATTATCTATGTTTTATTCGATAATGACGAGAGTGCAACAAGAAAAAGATGGCAAACTTTGGGCAAGATTGACTACAGAAGAACAAGATGAGCTTATTAGAGCTGATATTGAATCGAACGACCCTATAAATTTGATTCCTCATTCGGAAATACAAAAAAAGCATAAGAAATGGCTTTAACTATTTATTGGTCGAAAAGAGCAGACAGAAAATTTGATGAAATTATTGAATATCTTGAGATTGAGTGGGGAGAAGCTGTAGTAAGTGCATTAATAAAAAAAGTCTATGATTTTTTGGATATATTAGTTGAATTCCCTGAAATAGGAAGCATTGAAAATATTGAAAGAAATATTAGAGGTTTTGTTATTGTAAAACAATTAACATTATTTTACAAAATAAAAAACAACGAGATTATTTTATTGAATTTTTTCGACAATAGACAAAATGCCATAAAGAGAAATAAGCATTAATTTGCGTGCAATAATCGATTAATCTGCCCTACTAGTAATTACCTAACACTCCTCAACAATTAACAAATTTTTAATCACTCAAAAAATAAAATCCCATTTTGATTATCTATTGTAATAATTTATATCTTTGAAAAATAATAAAGAGGTAAACCCAAATTACGCAATAGGGAAAAAGGATTGTTTTTGCATTAAAATCCTAATGCGTAGCATTAGAAAAACCCTAATATAATTCCTGAAATAAAGGGTTTCATATTGTTATAAATAGTAAATAATAAAGAGTTTTTGTTGCCTTACTTTTTGTCTTGAAACAAAAAGTAACCAAAAATTCAAGACTGCACCAAAAAAGCTAAAAAAGAAACCATTTTTACTAAGCGAGCCAA
>CAZRCF010000045.1:0-559 GCA_964598505.1 uncultured Lentimicrobiaceae bacterium
TGGAAGTGATTTGATAATGCGATAATGTGCTGATGCGTTAATGTGATAATGAAGTTTGCTTAGTGGCTCATAGTGAACCGAGTGCCTGAGTGGTAAAAAAAGTTACGAGTTACAAGTAGCTAACCGCTAATAGCTAAATGCTAACAGCTAAAAGATTAATAATTCAACAGTAAAATATAAAAAACAAAACAAATAATACTGACTAATTTAAAACTGGAAAAATGAAAAAAATAATTTACTATTTAATATTTGCTTTTATACTTTTAAATTCCTTACAAATTGATGCTCAGGATAATAAAAAGTCGAAAAATCTTATAATTCTTCATACCAATGACACACATAGTAGAATTGAGCAAATAGATAATAACGACAAAAAACACCCTGGCAGGTCGGGATATGCTAATAGAGCTGGAATAATAAACAATACAAGAAAAGAGAATAAAAATGTATTACTGTTTGATGCAGGTGATTTTTTTCAGGGAACTCCTTACTTTAACTTTTTTGGCGGAGAACTTGAAATTGAACTAATGAATAGATTAGGTTATACAGCAGCTACATT
>CAZRCF010000045.1:569-13497 GCA_964598505.1 uncultured Lentimicrobiaceae bacterium
GCAATCACGAATTTGACAATGGGGTTGAAAAACTTTCGGAAAAATTAATAAAAGCAAAATTTCCAATAATAAATACAAATTATGATTTTAGTAATTCGTTACTAAAAAATATTGTAAAACCATGGATGATAATTAAAATTAATGGCTTAAAAATTGGAATAATTGGTTTAGGCGTTAATCCCGAAGGACTTATCTCAGAATCAAATTTTATTGGCATTAAATACAACGAGCCAATTGAAATTGCAGAAAGAACTGCCGAAATGTTAAAAAATCAAAAAAAATGTAATTTTGTTGTTTGTCTTTCACATTTAGGCTACGAACAGACAATCGGCATTCCAAGCGACATTGAGCTATCTAAAAAAACTAAAAATATTGATATAATTATAGGAGGACATACCCATACAATGCTGGAAAAATCTGTGTATGTGATTAATAGTATAGGTAAAAAAGTTATGATAGTGCAATGTGGCAGTATGGGAGTAAATATAGGTCGCATAGACCTAGTATTTTAACGGTAATAAGCCACTTTTAAAAGTGGTTATATAATCATTTTTTTTTAAAAAGTCAATAGAAATTTGTTTTTTTTTTAACTTTTTTTTGTTGATATTTGTTGAATAATTATTTAGTTAAATATTTCTTAAAAACATTTTAAAAATATCATCATTAAATAAATCAAAATCAATTATTTAACCCATAACATAAGTATTAACGTAAAAAAAGAGTAAGGTTACAAATGGAAAGCAAACAGATGATAAGTCAAACAGAAATATGGGATAACTGTCTTCAAATAATTAAGGACAACATCAGTTACCGAAGCTTTCAAACGTGGTTCGAACCAATTAAAGCTATTAAAATAGACAATAATATTTTAACGATACAAGTACCAAGTCAATTTTTTTATGAATATTTGGAAGAGCATTTTATTACATTATTAAAAAAGACTATACGAAAAGAATTAGGACCCTCAGGTCGTTTGGAGTATAGTATAATTATGGACAATAATAACTCAAATGGAAATGGTCCGATGACAATAAAAATGCCAACTGCAAATAAAAATGCAATAAAAAACCCATCAGTAGCCATGCCCATAGATATAAATCGTAATTCGTCGAAAGAGATTCCAAATCCTTTCATTATTCCGGGCTTAAAAAAAATCAACATACATTCACAACTTGTTGATACATTAAATTTTGAAAATTTTGTAGAAGGCGATTGCAATAGATTAGCTCGTTCAGCTGGTTATGCAGTTTCACAAAATCCGGGTAAAACAGCTTTCAATCCTCTATTTATTTACTCTAAAGTAGGTTTAGGTAAAACACATTTATCACATGCAATTGGTATCCAAGTAAAAGAAAATTTTCCGGAAAAAATTGTTTTATATGTTCAAGCTGAGCAGTTTTATCAGCAATTTATTGAATCTGTTAGAAACAACAATCAAAACGATTTTGTTCATTTTTATCAAATGATAGATGTATTAATCATTGACGATATTCATGATTTATCGGGAAAAGAAAAAACTCAAGATGCTTTTTTTCATATTTTCAACCATTTACACCAAAAAGGCAAGCAACTTATAATAACTTCCGATAAATCTCCTGTAGAAATTGTTGGATTTGAACAACGCTTACTTTCGCGTTTTAAATGGGGATTAGCTGCCGATTTACAAGTACCAAACCTTGAAACTCGTATAGCAATTCTTCAAAAACGACTTTACAACGATGGTATTGAAATGTCGGACGATGTAATTGAATATATTGCTTATAGTGTTTCCACAAATATTCGAGAATTATATGGTGCCCTTACTTCTATTATGGCTCAATCATCGCTTAACCGCAAGACAATTACTACCGAACTTGCTAAGCAAATGATTGATAAATATGTTAAAAGCACTGCCCGTGAAATATCAATTGATTACATTCAAAAAATTGTGTGCGACTTTTTCGGTATTTCTGTAGAACAAATGAATTCAAAAACTCGTAAACGCGAGATTGTTCAAGCTCGACAGCTATCAATGTTCTTTTCTAAGAAATTAACTAACGCCTCATTATCAACTATTGGCATACATTGTGGAAATAAAGATCATGCTACTGTTCTTCATGCTTGCCGAACAATTAATAATCTTTTTGATACCGATAAACAATTTAAAATCCAAGTAGAAAGTATTGAAAAGAAAATAAAATTGTAAAAACTTTCATCGTTTTAATTTATTTATTTATGAAATATTTTCATACATTAATATTTCTGACTTTTTTTTCATTAATATCTAAAGCTCAATATCCTTTTGAAACATTTAGTAGTATTAAATTTGAAAAATATTATCAAATATCTCCAACAACAAATTTTTCGCATATTGACACAAAAGGGCAATATACCATTAAAATTACCAATTTTTTTAATAATAACGACAGCATTACACTTCAATTTGCTCACACAGAAAATGTTGATGAAGATAGTTCGTACTTAACGCTATTTAGAAATGGCATTAAAATTACTAATTTTATAGATAATTTATTGTTTCACTACATTGACACAGTCTTTGTAGCTGATATAAATGGTGATAAATTAAAAGATATTAAAATTATTATTCCATACAATGGTTGTGGCATTGCAGCAATGAATGTGAAAATAATTTATCTATTTCAAAACCCAAATAATAAATTTACATACATCTCATTCGATGATAAAATTGGTAACGAAAGATTAGAAAGAGATTTTGATAACGATGGCAATTTTGAGATAATAACTATGGATTTGCTTCAATACCAAAGTCATAGTTATTGGATTTTTAATCTTTTTTGCTTTATTAATAACGATTTAATAAATGTAAATAATAAATTCAATTATCCAATAATGATTCAGTATTTAAATCGAGATAATTTTGAAATTACAAATAAGATTAGCCGATTGAAAATGAAAAAGTTTCAAATAAAAATGCCTAACGGTTACGTTAGAAGATAAATTATATTTTCATCTAACAATCAATATATTACTAGTTTTGCAATGCTAAATACTATTTTTTTTTATTTTAATGGATTTTATCATATAGCTTTTTGTGTTTAATGATTTTTAGTTAAATGGTATTTTATTATTCTTGATAAATTACAGCTAAACAAACCTTGCCAACAACTGATAATGTCTGTTTATCAACATTGTTTATGTTATCTTTCAGGGTATGCCAATTTGCATTAAAATGATGTTTTGTGTTTGCATTGTACTCAATAATATCAATCATTGGGATTGAAGAAATAACATTTACATATAAATGGTCGTCAATAATTTCATCAGTTACTTTATCAATAAAATATGAAGCAAATCCTAAATTATTAGCTATGTACCATACTTTATTCATATAATCGGGAGCAAATTTCATTGAATATCCTTCTTTTGCAAATTCAGCATTCCTACCTCCAACCATATCAAGCAAAATTCCAAAACGAGCTTTATATCCCTGAATATGAGGATTTTTTGCCCAATATTGTGAACCTAAACACCAATTATCTTCTCTTTCGGTTTTTGTTCCTTGTGGTTCGCCGTAATCTTCTACATCAAAAAAGATAATATCAACGCCAATATTTGGCTTTTTAATATTAAGCTGACGTGCAACTTCAATTAAAACACCAACACCGCTGGCACCATCGTTTGCTCCATCAATAGGAGTGTTTGCGTTTTTAATATCTGCATCGTGGTCGGCAAAAGGGCGGCTATCCCAGTGTGCTGCCAATACAATTCGCACTTTGTTTTCGGGATTAAAAGAGGCAATTATATTTTTCCCTTTTACTGTTTTGTTGTTGTATAATGTTGCATTAAAATTTTGAATAGTAACAGTTTTTGTATATTCCAACATTTTGGCATTAAGCCATTTCGAGCACTCTTTGTGTGCTTTACTTTCGGGAACACGAGGTCCAAAAGCAACTTGCTTTGCCACAAAAGAGTATGCACTGTCGGCATCAAAATTTGGTGTTTCAATTGTTGGTTTTGCTACAACTGTTTTTATCTTATTATCATTACAACTTGTAAAAAAAACTATGATAATTATAATTAGGATTAAAAAACTTTTCATCTTTGTTAAATTTATTATTTTTTGGTATTTGCAAAATTATCAAAATATAACTTAATATCTATAAATACATAATCTTAAACTATTTTTAAGTATCTATGATAATTATGATTTATAATTTTTACCCCTAATAAACATTAAAATTTCACTAGGGGTAAAGAGCTTATTATATTTTATTTTTAACTGGTTGAATTTAATTAATTCTAAAAGTAATAAAATAACTATTTATTAATTATTACATCTTGCAGTAAAACATGTTCTTGCAGTATAAAAATTACAAAACAAAGTTGCATTTTTATCACAAGGGGCAACTGTTTACTCTAATGTTGGACCACAATCTTCCCCACCATTTAAACTTTTTAATTCTTCATTATTTAACTGAGCAATTGTCTCTTTATTTAATTCTAATTTTTTCTTTTTCATTGTAATATAATTTTAAAATTTTAACTTTTATCACTCTCGCTCAACCATTCATCTAACTTTGCAAGAGTAATATTCTTTTTAATAAACATTTTGCCTTATAAAGAACAATATGTAAATAATTACACTCCCACGCAAAGAAAGGCACTCTGCATGGGCATAGTTAGCCATATTCGGTTGTTGTTGCAATTGGTTTTATTAAATTTTTTCGGTTATTAAACTTGCAAGATAGCTGTAACCCGCATTTGGTATATATATATATATATATATATTAATCAAGGAGTTACGGGTTTTTATTATTGTTGTTGTAAACATATTTTTTTTACTATCTTTAAATATCAGCAGCAAATATATAAAATTAACTTGAATTTTATTAAAATATTGTAAAAAATATAAAAATTACATATCAATCTTTTTCTTTTAACCATTTTACTGCTGCTTCAATGCAATTTCCCGAAAATGAATTTTCAACAATAACATCAAGAATAATAACTCCTTTATAAATTTTCATATTTCGGTCGGCTGAATAGCTTACCGCTAAAAATAAAACTGAACCATCGGATAAAGGATAGCCGCTATTTGCATTTTTATAACCAACCGAAGGTTGTCCAAAAAGTTTAACATTTGATTTTCCAATAAATGAAATGGCATTAAATTCTCCAATGCTTGCAGTTTTTGCACCAATTAAAACTGCAATTTATCTTTTTACATAAAAAATAACAAAAACAATTAAAATATTTAGATTTTTTTACTAAATCGGTTTAGAATTTTATTATATTTGCCGAAATATTTAAAAATGGAAAAAGTTAAAACCGAAAAAATTTCTTTAAAAACAATTGCCGAAAGATTATGTGTTTCAAAAACTTTAGTTTCAATGGTAATCAATAATAAAGGTGATGCTAATGGAATTAGCAAAGAAACACAAAAACGTGTGTGGGCAGTTGCTAAACAACTAAATTATAAACCAAATTTTTTAGCAAGAGGGTTACGTCTTGGAAAAACTTATACTATTGGATTAATAGTTTCTGATATTTCAAATCCATTTTATTCGCGAATAGCACGAATAATGGAAGACGAAGCTGCAACAAATGGTTATACATTGTTTATTTGCAGCACTGATGAATCTCCCGAAAATGAGACAAAAATGATTAAAATGCTTACCGATAGGCAAGTTGATGGATTAATTATTTCTTCTTCGCAATCAAATATTAAGGAATACAACCTTTTGCGATTACAAGAAATTCCATTTATTTTTATCGACCGATATTTTACTGAAATTGATGCAAGTTCGATAATAGTTAACGGTTTCGATAGTTCTTATAATGCAATAAATCATTTAATAAATAACGGTTATAAACGAATTGCTTCATTTGCAATTACTCCTGTATATATTTCATCAATTAGACAACGAATAGAAGGATATTTAAAAGCAATTAAAGAGAATAATTTTAACTATACAAGTGATTTACTTGTAGAAATTGATTATGAAAATATTAAAGATAATGTTAAAAAGAAAATCATAGAACTTGTTAATAATGAAGAGCCTATTGATGCAATTTTTGCTGTAAATAATAAAGTTTGTATTGCCTGTTTAGAATCGTTAAAGGAACTTGAAATTAAAATCCCAGAGCAAATTGCAATACTCTCTTTTGACGATATTGATGTTTTTAAACTAACAACTCCAACTATTACTGCAATTTCGCAACCAATAGAAGATATTAGCAAAAATGCATTTCAAATTTTAATGAATGAAATTGACTCAAAAAATACTGTTGAATACAAGCAAGTTATATTAAACCCGGAACTTATTGTAAGAGATTCAACAACAAGTAAATCGACAAAATAAATAATATGATAAAAAATAAAGGGAATTTTTTAGCAATATCAGTACTTACTGCTCTATTTTTTATGTGGGGTTTTATTACTTGTTTAAACGATATTTTAGTTCCATATTTAAAAAAAATATTTGAACTTTCATATACAGAAGCCACATTAGTTCAATTTTCATTTTTTGGAGCCTACTTTATTGGTTCATTACTATATTTAATTATTTCCTTTTGGCGAGATCCAATAAGTGTAATTGGATATAAAAATGGAATTATCATTGGATTAATTATTTCGGCAATTGCTTGTTTAATGTTTTATCCTGCTGCCGAAAGTCACAAATATGGTTTTTTCTTAGCTGCACTTTTTGTATTAGGATTAGGGTTTACATTACTGCAAATTGCTGCAAATCCATATATTGCAATAATTGGACCACCCGAAACTGCTTCAAGCAGACTAAATTTGTCGCAAGGATTTAACTCTTTTGGCACTACAATTGCACCAATTATTGGTGGATATTTTATTTTTCATTTTTTTAATACTTATGGTTCGCCAATTTTAAATAGCAAAGGCAACCAAGTTCTTACCGATGTTGGAACACCTCTTACAGCCAGTGGTGTCCAAATCCCATATTTTATTTTTGCAGGTATTTTTATTTTAATTGCAGTAATTGTTTTTTTTACAAAACTCCCTAATGTAACATCGCATACAGAGCAAACTAAAGGATTAGGTGCTTTACGTTATAGAAACTTAGTTTTGGGATTTATTGCAATATTTATGTATGTTGGTGCCGAAGTTTCATCGGGCAGTATGATGATAAATTTTTTGAAAGAGACAATGAATTTTCCAGAAATGACCGCAAAATCGTATTTAGCTTTTTATTGGGGTGGCTTAATGATAGGACGTTTTGCAGGTGCAATTGCTCTAAGTACTGCTAAAAACAGAAAAATAAAGGCTTTTTCAATGACAACTATTGCATTAGCTTCATTTTTATTTATTTACCTTGCTGTTTATCTCGAAAGTGGATTACCAATAAGTAATTTTTTACCATTTTTAATAGTCATTGTAGCTAATTTATTGGCTTTCTATTTTGCAAAATCTTCATCTCACCGCACATTAATGATTTTTGCTTTTATAGCTATGATTTCTATCGGATTAGCTTTATTTACCAATGGAGCAATTTCAATGTGGTTAATTATTGGTGTTGGTTTGTTTAACTCAATAATGTGGTCGAATATTTTTACTTTGGCAATAAATGGTTTAGGAAAATATTCAAGCCAAGGTTCTTCGGTATTAATTATGGCAATTGTTGGTGGGGCTTTAATCCCTCCTATTCAAGGATTTTTTGCCGATATGTTCTCGGTTCATATATCTTATTTTGTTCCAATGTTATGTTATTTATATTTAATTTACTATGGAATAAGTGGTTATAAGTTAAAACTTTTTAAAAAATTATAAATGAAAAAATATGTAGTTGGTGTTGATGTAGGAGGTACAAATACAGAATACGCAATAATTGATGAAGAAGGAAAAATATACGCAAATAGAAATATTAGTACTCGTTGTTGTGAAACTTTTGATGAATACATTTCATTTCTGGCAGAAGATATATTAAAACTTGCAGAAGAAAACGGTTTTAAAGGAAAAATAGAACGTATTGGTGTTGGCGCTCCAAATGCAAATTACTTTAGCGGAAATATTGAATACGCCCCAAATCTTCTATGGAAAGGTGTATTGCCTTTTGCCGAAATGCTATCATCGCAAACAGGTATTCCTGTTGTATTAACAAATGATGCAAATGCAGCAGCTATTGGCGAAATGGTATATGGTGGAGCAAAAGAAATGAAAGATTTTGTTATTGTAACTTTAGGTACCGGCTTAGGAAGCGGTTTTGTTTGTAATGGGGAATTATTATACGGAAGCGATGGTTTTGCAGGCGAGTTAGGTCATTGTATTGTTAGTTTAGATAACTCCAGATTGTGCGGTTGTGGTAGATATGGCTGCCTTGAAACTTTTGTTTCAGCAACTGGAATTGTGCGAACAGCTATCGAATTATTAGAAAAATCGGATTGTAAAAGCAAACTTAGAGGTATTGATTACGAAGAACTAAATTCATTAAAAATTGCAGAAGCAGCAACCGAAGGAGACGAAATTGCACTAAAAGCATTTGATAAAACTGCATTTTATTTAGCTTTAGCCTTAGTAAATGTAACAGCTATTACTGTGCCCGAAGCTTATTTTATTTCTGGTGGCTTATGCAAAGCAGGGAATTTGCTTTTTGATCCGCTTAACAAATATTACAACGAAATGATATTACCTCTGTTTAAAGGTAAAACTAAAATTCTTAAATCAGAATTAATTGATAAAAACACCGGATTACTCGGTGCAGCTGCTCTTGCATTTAAATATTAATTTTGTGTAATATCTTGAATATTAATTAATACTAAATTGATTATTATGAATAAAAAAAAAATAAAACATTTTATAATATTAGCTGTTTTTTGTTCATTATTTCAAGTTTATGGTCAAGAAACTACTAAATATTCAATTATTCCTCTTACCGAAAAATTAAAACCAATTGAAGGTGAATTTATAATTGATAATCAAACAGTTATTTTTGATAATAGCAAGCAAAATAAAGCAGACGCATCGCTTTTTATTCAGAGTTTAAACGATATTTATCAAATAAAACCTGTTTTAATAAACACAAAACCAAAATCAAATTTTTTACAAATTGATTATTGTAAATCGATGCAAATTGATGCTTACAAACTTGAAGTAAACAAAAATAATATAAAAATCAGAGGTGGAAAAAATGGTGTTTTTTATGCTTTTCAGTCATTATTGCAATTAGTAAAAAAAGATGATCAAGGCAAAATATCAATTCCTTGTGTAAAAATTAAAGACAAACCTCGTTTCCAGTGGCGTGGAATGCATCTTGATGTAAGTCGTCATTTTTTCTCTAAAGATGTTGTGAAAAAGTATATCGGCAGAATGGCATTTTACAAAATGAATACATTTCATTGGCATTTAACCGACGACCAAGGCTGGCGAATTGAGATTAAAAAATATCCACTTTTAACTCAAAAAGGTGCATGGCGTAAAGGCACAGTAGTTGGTCATGCTGGATACAGCAAAACTTTCGATACAATTCCTTATGGTGGTTTTTACACTCAAGACGATATTCGCGAAATAGTTGCTTATGCTACCGAACGACATATAAATATTGTTCCGGAAATTGAAATGCCTGGTCATGCTGTAGCCGCATTGTCAGCTTATCCGCAGTTTTCGTGCAAAGGCAATGTAAATGGTGTGGAAAAAAATTGGGGTGTTTTTAATGATGTTTTTTGCTCAAAAGAAGAAACTTTTACATTTTTACAAGATATTTTAGATGAAGTTATTACACTTTTTCCATCAAAAGTTATCCATATTGGTGGCGATGAATGTCCAAAGGAAGAGTGGAAAAAATGTTCTGTATGTCAGGCGAATATGAAGAAAATGGGGTTGAAAGATGAGATGCAATTACAAAGTTATTTTATTCAAAGAGTTGAAAAACATTTAAATTCTAAAGGAAGAACAATTATTGGTTGGGACGAAATTTTAGAGGGGGGGCTTGCTCCAAATGCAATGGTTATGTCGTGGCGTGGCACCGAAGGCGGTATTGAAGCTGCACACCTAAAACACGATGTAGTAATGACACCAGGCAAATATTGCTATTTTGATCATTATCAATCCGACCCTGAAGATGAACCTCTTGCAATTGGAGGATTTACAACTGTTAGCAAAATACACGAATATGACCCTGCACCAAAAACTTTACCTAAAAACGTTCGTAAATATATAAAAGGTGTTCAGGGAAATGTTTGGACTGAATATATTCCATCTGATAGCCATTTAGAATATATGGTTTTTCCTCGATTATTATCAATGGCTGAAATTCAATGGACTACAGTTAAACGTAAATCATATCCCGATTTTGCAAAACGATTAACTGCTCATTATTCACTTTTTAATAAATTAGGAATTAATGCCTCAATGTCGTTTTTTGATACCTACATGAAAATAGAGCAAAACAAAGATTCAAATGGCATTGTTGTTTCACTTTCAAATTCAATTCCTGATAGTAAAATTAAATATACTTTATTGGTTTCCAAAGATAATATCCAACAAAACGCTTACTCCTATCCTATTTATTTAACAGAAAACTGTATTTTAAAATACAATTCTATAATTGATTCTTATCAAGGAAAATCGAAAACTATAAAATTCAACATCAACAAAGCAACAGGGAAACCATTAATTTTTATAGAAAAACCATCAAAATATTACGGCGATGGTTCAGGATTTTGTTTGGTAGATGGTATTGTTCCGCTTTCGCAAAACGATAATAAACGTTGGATGACTTGGAGTGATAATAATGCAGAGATAATTTCCGACTTAAAATCAACACAAACAATTTCAAGTGTTTCAATTGCTACATTTACAGATACATTACGCCATATTTTAAAACCTAAAACTGTTAAAGTTTTTGTTTCAGAAAACGGAAATGAATACAATGAAGTTAAAAACAGTTTAATAACTTTTAATGGTGATTTAACAAATATTACTTTCGACAAAGAAAATAATATTCGATATGTAAAAATTATTGCCGAAAATGCAGGAAAAATAAAATTGCCAAATTCAAATAAAGAAGAGTATAGTTGGATATTTATTGGAGAAATAATTATTGAATAATTATGTGTAAATCAATAAAATGTATTGTTTTAATAATTGTTTTTGTACTGTTTTCAAAAACTATTTTTTCGCAGCAATACGAATTATCATTAAATTCAAATTGGAGTATTCAATGTAACGATACCGGAAAATTTATTAATGCAACTGTGCCGGGTTCAATTTTTGCTGATTTAATAAGAAATAAAATAATTCCAGACCCGTTTATTGGCGAAAATGAACAAAAAGTGCAATGGGTTGCCAATCATACTTGGACATATAAAAAATATTTTAATATTGAAAAGTCTGAATTAGAAAGATTTACAAATGCTGAAATAGTTTTTTCGGGAGTTGATACTTACGCTAAAGTATACCTAAACGATTCACTTATTATTGATGCTAATAATATGTTTATTCCTTATAATTCAGAGTGTAAAAGGTTTCTGAAAATCGGAAAAAATGAAATTAAAGTAATCTTTCCTCCTATTATCCCGATTTTAAACAATGAAAAAGCAAAGTTAAAATATGAGCTTCCCGAAAAAGAACGTGTTTTTGCTCGAAAAGCACAATTTCATTTTGGCTGGGATTGGGCTCCCCGAATATTAAATATAGGTATTTTTAAACCAGTAAAACTTGTTTTTTGGAATAATATTATTATTGACCAAATTACTACAGTTACTAACATAAAAAATGATATTGGCGATGTATTTTGTTCGATACCAATACGAAAATATGATAGAAAAAAAGCCGAATTTGAATTAATAATTAATGATACCAAAACTAAACGTAATTTTTTAAAAAAGAGCATTTTAATATTTAGCGATACAATTATAAATTGTAACTTCAAGATTAACAATCCAAAAATTTGGAATCCAAATGGAGAGGGAGTTCCCAATTTATATAATATTGAAATTACAATAAAAAATTCAAAAAAAGGAATTCAAAAATTTAATAAAACTATTGGTTTTCGAGATATAAAACTAATTCAAAAACCCGATAGCATAGGAAGTAGTTTCTATTTTGAAGTGAATGGGAAACCTGTTTTTGCAAAAGGAACTAACTGGGTTCCCAACGAATTTTTTCAGCATAAATTAACTAAAGAAAAATATAAAAAACAGTTGATACTTGCCCAAAAAGCCGGTTACAATATGATTCGTGTTTGGGGTGGCGGTTGGTACGAAGAAGATTCGTTTTACGATTTATGCGATAGTTTAGGAATTATGGTTTGGCAAGATTTTATGTTTGCCTGTGCAATGTATCCATTCGATTCTGTTTTTCAGAAAAATATTGCCAAAGAGTTTGATTATCAAACTCGTAGATTATCGTCGCATCCTTCAATAGCACTTTGGTGTGGAAATAATGAAAATTATGAAGGATGGTCGAATTGGGGTTGGCAAAAGCAATTCAATTATTCTGCAAACGATTCATTATCAATATGGAATAGCAATAAATCGCTTTTTGAAACTCTTATTCCAAATCAATTACAAAAAACATATTTCAGTTTTCCGTATAACTATCATCCATCGTCGCCGGCAAATGGTTGGGGACGAGATACTGCATATAAAACCGCAGATGTTCACTACTGGGGCGTTTGGTGGGGCATGGAGCCTTTTGAAATTTACAATAAAAAAGTTGGTCGTTTTGTGAGCGAATATGGATTTCAAGGCTATCCCTCTTTAGAAACATTGCAATATGCTGCAAATGAAAAAATTGACAGTTTAAATCAACCTTCTATTGCTGCTCATCAAAAACACCCACGAGGATTTCAAACTATAAACAAATATCTGCAATGTGATTATCCAAAACCTAAAACAGTTGAAGAAACAATATATTTAAGCCAGTTAATGCAAGCCGATGGAATAAAAATAGCTATTTTGGCTCATCGTGGCAAAATTCCATTTTGCATGGGAACACTTT
>CAZRCF010000046.1:0-13369 GCA_964598505.1 uncultured Lentimicrobiaceae bacterium
CAAAATAATTACTAATTTTCTAAAAATAAATGAAAACAGAAGAAATTAAAGAACTTATTGCCCAGTTTGAAACTGTAGCAATCGAGATAGATGGAGTTGAATGTTGGAGTGCAAGAGAATTACAAAGTCTTTTGGGATATAGTAAATGGGAAAATTTTGATAAAGTAATTAAAAAAGCAAAGGAAGCATGTACAAAAGCTGGAGAAAAAGCTAAAAACCATTTTCCCGACGTCAGGAAATTGGTTTCTATTGGATCAGATACTGAGCGAGCTATTGAAGATATAGCCCTTACTCGTTATGCTTGTTATCTTGTAGCTCAAAATGGAGATAGCAGAAAGGTAGAAATTGCTTTTGCGCAAAATTACTTTGCAGTTCAAACTCGTAGGGCTGAAATTATTGAACAAAGATTGTTGGATATAACAAGAGTTAATGCTCGTGAAAAACTTTCAAAATCAGAAAAAAAGCTTTCTGGAATAATTTATGAAAAAGGTATTGATAATGTTGGTTTTGCAAATATTCGTAGCAAAGGAGATCAAGCATTGTTTGGAGGATTTTCAACAAATGAAATGAAGCTAAAACTAACAATACCTAATTCAAGACCTTTAGCCGATTTTTTGCCTACACTCACAATTAAAGCTAAAGACTTTGCAACTGAATTAACGAGCCATAATGTAACAGAAAAAGACTTAAAAGGTGAATCAAAAATAACAATAGAGCATATCGAAAATAACAGAGCTGTTAGAAAAATGTTATTAGAACGTGGCGTAAAACCAGAAAATTTACCCAAAGAAGAAGATGTAAAAAAAATACAACGAAGGCTTGAAAATCAAGATAAAAAAGTACTAAAAGAATTTAAACAAAAAAAATGATTAAGTAAAATTGTGATTTGTTTAATAGCTCAGGCAACTTTTATATTAAAAATATTGTCTAAATAAATGAAAACAGCTAACTCAAATATGACTGATACCGAACTCGTAGAAAATTGTGTTAATGGCGATGAAGTTTGTCAAAACATTTTATACAAGAAATTTGCACCAACTATGTTAGCTGTATGTAGGCGTTACACATCAAATATTGAAGAAGCAGAAGATGTTTTACACGATGGATTTATTAGAGTATATATATATCTTGATAAATACCGAAGTGATGGTTCTTTGGAAGGTTGGATTAGAAGAATTATGGTTAGTACTGCATTAAATAATTATAAAAAAAATTTAAAATCGTTGTATCATGCGGATATTAACGAAATTGAAGGAACTTTTGAAGATGTAAGAATTTCAAATAATGCAAAATTAAATGCCGATGTTCTTCTAAAAATGATTACAGAATTGCCAAAAGGATATCAATTAGTGTTTAACTTATACGAAATTGAAGGTTACAATCATAAAGAAATATCCGAAATGCTTGGTGTTTCGCTTAGTACATCAAAAACACAGCTAATTAAGGCACGTTATGCTCTTCAACAAAAAGTAAATAGATTAATAAATAATGAAAATAAAATTACTCAACGATAAAAATATATATAATGGAAGATTATAAAGATATTGGGGAACTTTTTAGGGACAAACTCAAAAATCATACTATTGAGCCTTCCAATAAAGTGTGGGAAAATATTAGCAACAATAAAATGAATTTTAAAGCTAATAAATCATTTAATAAATGGTTTATTGGTGGTGCTGCTATAGTTATTTCTGCTATTATTTTTGTAGGCATATCTTTGATAAACAATAATATAAACAATAATGCAAATAACAATAATACTGTTTCGGAAAGCAATAAACATGAATTAAATACTATTAATAATACTAATATTTCTAATGAAAATAATATAGGAAAAAATATAATTAATCCTGATAATCAAATAAATAAATCGACAAATCAAAACAACAACAATAGCATAACAACAACTCAAAAAAATATTGCTGAAAACAAAAATCAAAACAATAATTACAATATTAATAATCCGTTTTCAAACTCAATATTATCATTAAATTATAACGAAACTTCAGAAAAAAACAGTGATAATAAAAATTCAAATGATTTAAATCCAAAAATTATAATTGGCATTGCACCAATTTTTAAATCAACATCGCATTTAAATATATCTGGCGACACAATTATTTGTTTAAACCAAGGTTTAACGCTTAGAGCAAAAGGTGGTTTAAGTGTTTTATGGTCGAATGGCTCTGTAGCCGATGAAATTACAATATTACCTATTAGCCAAGAGCAAGAACTTACTTATAGTGCAATAATTACCACAACTAATGGCGACACAAATATATTTATTAAAGTGAAAGTTGTTGATTGCGAAAATGTTATTATTCCTAATGCTTTTACTCCCGATAACGACGGAAATAATGATGTTTTTACACCAATATTTAAAGAAAGTATTACCGATTTTACATTTATGATTATGAGCCGAAATGGTTCAGTTGTTTTCGAATCAAAAGATATTCAAAAAGGTTGGGATGGTACTTTTAAAGGCACAAATGCTACCGAAGGAGTTTATATTTACCTTATCCACTATCGTGATAATACCGGAAAAATAACAGATAAAAGAGGTCAAGTTGTTTTAATTAGAAAAGATTAAATTTTACTGCAAAAATAATATATTACCATAAAACACTTTAAATTTTAAGTAAATTCTGATTGCTAATTCATTCGTATTTACGATATTTGCACAATAAATTCAAAAAAACGATATGCTATTCAACAGAACTTTGCAGCCAAAACACTCTGCCAATGTTTCATTTATATTGCCAACCTTAGATAGAATTGAGTTAAACAGTAAAGATGAAATATTTGTTTTAAAATCAAATCAAATCCAAATTATTCGATTAGAATTCTATTTTAAAGCAGGCTCCTGGTCTCAAGAAATGCCTTTTCAAGCATACTTTACCAATAAAATACTTGTTGAAGGAACAAAAAAATATTCATCAAAAGAGATAGCCGAAACTATTGATTATTACGGTTCGTATTACGAATTTGTTACCGAAAAAAATTCTGCTTCAATAGTTTTTTATATTCCTAAATTGTTTTTAGAAAAACTTTATCCAATAATATCAGATATTATTTTTAATCTACTTTTTTCGGAAAAAGAGCTAAGTATTTTAAAAGAAAAACAAAAGCACAATATTAGGCAACAGAATAAAAAAGGAAATGTAATTTGCCGAAACGCTTTTATGGAAGCACTTTATGGCGGAAATCATCCTTATGGAATTATTCCAACCGAAAAAGCAGTTGAAAATATTAATACCGATTTACTAGTAAATTTTCATAGAAATTACTATCTAAATCAAAATATTAAAATATTTGTTGCCGGCGATGTTAACGATAATGATATTAAACAAATTGAAAAATATTTTGCTCCAAAACGCAATATAATTGAGCTATTAGAAAAGAAATATTATGAGAAATCAACTGAAAATGATAATATATTCATAGAAAGAAAAGATTCAACACAGGCATCAATACGAATTGGCAAAAAATTATTTAATCGATTAAATCCTGATTTTATAGATTTTTCGGTAGCTTCAACAATTTTAGGCGGGTATTTTGGTTCACGATTAATGACAAATATTAGAGAAGACAAAGGTTATACTTATGGAATAAATTCATTTTTAAATAGTTTAAAGTTTTCCGGATATTTTGGAATTGCTACTGATGTGGGTTCAGATGTTGCCGATAAAGCAATAAAAGAGATTTATTATGAAATTGATAAATTGCAAAACGATTTAGTTTCGGAAAATGAATTAGAAAGAGTTAAAAATTATCTTTTAGGAGCTTATTTAAATGATTTTGATGGTGCATTTAATATTATTGAACGATATATTGACATTTTTTCATATCAATTAGACAACTTTTACTTTGAAAAATATGTCTTGAGTGTAAAGAATATTACTTCAAACAGAATTTTGGAATTATGTCAAAAATATATGAAAATCGATTCTTTAACTCAAGTTGTTGTTAATAAAAGATAGTTATTAAGTAATTAGTTTTTAGGCGAATAAGTAATTACGTGATTAAGAAATTAACCATTAATAATTAACAATTATCAATTAACAATTTTCCAACAATAAAAACTAATATAAATCGTTAAAAATTATATATTTCCCTATGAAGCAATTAATATTAATATCACTATTATTTATAACATTCAAAGCTATTGCCATTCAACCGGCAGAATTAAAATGTTTAGATGCTGATATTAGTGGTGGTGTAAATATTAATTGGCAAACAACTACAGATATAGCCGATTTTGTATCATATCAAATATATTTTTCTACTTCATTAAATGGAACTTATAATCTTTTAACAACCATAAATTCACCTGCAACAAATACATATTCTCATCCAACCGCAGGTGCCGATGTTAATAACTGCTTTTATTACATAAAGACAAATGGAACATCATCAACAGGATTTTCCGATACATTGCAAACTATTCAACTACTTTTATCAAACCCAAGCGATGGAACAGCTATTTTGCAATGGAATGCACCTTCGCAGCCACTTCCATCGACAAATAGTTGGTATTATATTTTAAAAGAATATCCTACCGGAGTATGGAATATTGCCGATTCAACTCAAAACACAAATTATATCGATAAACTATCGTTATGTCAAGCTCAAATATCTTATCGAATTTCTTTAGCTGGCTCAGGCTGTGTTAATCAATCGTCTATTGATGTAAACCTATTTAAAGATTTAACGCCTCCCGATGTCCCAATTTTAGATTCGGTAAGTATAAATCCTATAACTGAAAATATTGAAATTGGTTGGCAAAAAGCAACTGCAAACGACACAAAAGCATATATTATTTATCTACTACAAGCAGGTTTTTGGATACCAATTGATACTGTTTTTGGTATTAACAATACTTTTTATCAGGGTATTAATGCTAATGCTCAATCTATTTTTCAAAACTACCGAATTGCTGCTATTGATAGTTGCAATAATCTTAGTCCTATTGGTATTTTACAGCATACAATAAAATTAAATTATACAATAAATATTTGCGACAAAAAGGCTGAATTAAGCTGGAATAATTACTCAAATTTATTGGGTGGTGTTGCTAAATACCAAATTTTTGTATCAATAAATAATGGCGAATATAATTTAGCCGGCGAAGTAACTTCAACAAATACATATACTTACAATGGACTTATTGATAATTTAGAATATCAATTTTTTGTTCGAGTAGTTGGAAATAGTGGAATAACTTCATCTTCATCAAAAGTAAATTTTACATTTCATCAATCGGATATTCCCGATTATTTATACTTTAGATATGCAACAGTAAACGAATCTCAAACAGTTGATTTAGCAATTTTTGTCGATACTTCATCAATAATTAATGGAATAAATATTTATAAAAAAAACTTAAGTGGTAATATTTTTAGTTTAATTAAAACATTGTCATACAATTCATCGGGGTATTATTATTTTACCGATGATAACGTTAATACAAGTAACTTATCATATAAATATTTTGCAACAGTAAAAGATATTTGCAATCTTGAAATTTTAAAAAGTGATACCGTAAATACAATTTTGCTTACAGCTAAAGGACTTCCAAATACAACAAATTCATTAGAGTGGAATTTTTATTATAAGTTTGCAGTTCCAATTTTACATTATTCCATTAATAGATATACAGAAGAATCGCCTTTGTTTTCAAGTATTAGCGAGGTAACAAACGTAACTAATTTATACAATGATGATGTATCGAATTTTAGCTTACAAGGAGCAAAATTTAGTTATTATGTTGAAGCTTATGAAGATAATGGGAATCCATATAATTTTAAAGATATAAGCCGGTCGAATATTGCAATTGCAACTCAGAAATCAACAACATATATTCCAAATGCTTTTACTCCAGATGGTTTAAATCCAATTTTTTTACCAATAAATGTTTTTGTAAGTGCTAACACTTATCAATTTTCAGTTTATGCTCGAAATGGTCAACTAATGTTTAATACTAATAATCCAAACGAAGGATGGGATGGTAAATTTGCCGGTGAACCTGCCCCTCAAGGTATTTATATTTACCGATTAATTTATGATCCTGATGGCGAAGTTGTAGATAAAACAGGTTGGATTACTTTGCTCAGATAAGCACTACGATAGAAAGTGTAGTTTTAGCATTTTAATTAGTAATTTGTTTTTTTTACAAATAAACTTTACAAATAAAATATTTTGTTAAAAATCCGTTATTAATTTAATTGTATGTTTACATTTACCTAAAATATAAAAAAAATGAAAATTTTTAGTATCAAATTAATAATTCTTTTGTGTGTAGGATTTATTGGAATTGCAGCAACTTTTTCTATTACCAATAGCTCCAAAAAAATTGAAAGCAAATATAAATCAATTGAAAAATTTATTACCGAAAATAAAGTTGAAGCAGAAATTATTTCTAAGGGTGGACACCAAGAAAAGTGCATTACATTAAACTTGCGAAACATTACGCCCGATACACTTTATATTGTATTAGAACCGGGCAGACGCCTTATCTCAGAAGATACAACCTTGCAGGATATTTTAATTGTTAAGCAGGAACTTATGGCTCTTTATCCTCGTCAACAATTAAGTATTAATGGTTATGGTTTTTGCTGCGAAGCCACAATGCATAGCCCAAATGTAAAATCAATTTTTTCAGTTGGTTATATGGCGCCACCTACTTGGGTAAAATTAGCCAAAACCATAAATGAAAACAATTTTCCAACAAATGCAGTACAATCAGCAATTTGGGTTTTGTCTAACAATCATCAAATTAGTTCAATTGTTGATGAAGACCCCGAACGTGTTCAGTTACTAAAAAATACAGTTGCTTCAATTTTAGGGTTAGAAATTCCTTGGTACTCAATATCGTATGAAAAAGACAGCGTAAGAGTTTTTTCGGATAGACCAAAAAGAGTTTGGGGAAAAATAGATTATACTATAAAAAACAATAGTGTAGTAAACGTTAATGTAAGAAATAAAAGCGGTAAAGTTATGACTACATTGGTTAAAGGTGCTTCAAAAGGACCGGGTGAATATGTTTTTGATGCAAGTGTAAATGTAAAAGATTGGCCAAAAGGCGATTATGCTATTTTTATTTACGAAGATTTCTCAAATTTGAATTGCAAAAAAGAGTTTAAACTATAATATTTTTCTCTCTTATTTAAAAATTAATTGCTGGATTTGTGCTACACACTTTTATTTTGTCTGGCTGAGCTTGTCGAAGCCCAACTATAAACACACACACTTTTACAAGCTCTGTGTGTGCGAAATAATTTATTTTATCGAACAATAGTAATTTGGTATATTAAAAATCAATCTAAAAATTATCTACTAACTATCAGCATTATATTTTTTATTTACTATAATTCTTAACTTTGCACTTTAAATATAAAAAACATGGAACGCAGAGTTAGAGTTAGATTTGCCCCAAGTCCTACAGGACCACTACACATTGGCGGAGTTCGTACAGCATTATATAATTATTTATTTGCCCGTAAACATAGTGGCGATTTTATTCTTCGTATTGAAGATACCGACCAAACTCGGTTTGTTGAAGGTGCAGAGCAATATATTATTGATGCTCTAACTTGGCTTGGAATAACATTTAACGAAGGTGTTCATATTGGTGGTACTCATGATCCTTACCGCCAGTCGGAACGTAAAGAACTGTACCATCAATATGCTGAAATGTTATTAAATTCGGGCGATGCGTATTATGCTTTCGATAGCTCGGAGCAGTTAGAAACAATACGCAAACAAGCCGAAGCCGAAAAAAAAGCCTTCCAATACGATTGTAAAACTCGTATGCAACTTTGCAACTCGCTTACTCTTTCCAAAGAAGATGTAAAAAAAAGAATTGATGCGGGCGAAAACTATGTAATAAGATTTAAAATTCCCGAAAACGAAGAAGTTCATATTAACGATTTAATTCGTGGACATGTAAATGTACATACTGCTACTCTCGACGATAAAGTTTTGTATAAATCGGATGGAATGCCTACATACCATTTGGCAAATGTTGTTGATGATTATTTAATGGAAATTACTCATGTAATTCGTGGCGAAGAGTGGTTGCCATCCGCACCTCTGCATGTTTTGCTATACCAAAAATTAGGTTGGATTGATAAAATGCCACAATTTGCCCATCTTCCTTTATTGCTAAAACCCGATGGAAACGGAAAATTAAGCAAACGTGACGGTGATAGATTGGGATTTCCTGTTTTTCCTACTCAATGGACCGACCCAAAAACAAACGAAATATCTTCGGGTTACCGCGAATCGGGATATTTCCCTGAAGCAGTTGTAAATATTCTTGCTCTTTTAGGTTGGAACCCGGGCAATAATCAAGAGTTAATGTCGATTGATGAATTAATTGAACTATTTAGTCTTGAGCGTATTAGCAAATCGGGTGCAAAATTCGACCTCGAAAAGGCAAAATGGTTTAATCATCAATACTTAATTCGACATTCAAATGAAGAATTAGCAAAGCTATTAATTCCTTTTTTGAAAGAAAAAAATATTTCTACAACTACCCAAAAACTATCTCATATAGTTAGTTTGGTAAAAGAGAGAGCACACTTTGTAAAAGATTTGGTTGAGCAAACACAATACTTTTTTATACCTCCAAAAACTTACGACGAACAAATTATAAAAAAACGTTGGAAGGAAGATACTCCATCGCATTTAACTAAAATTGCTGAAATTATTAGTAAAACAGAGCCTTTTGAAAAAACAAAAGCGCATGACTTGGTAATTGAATATATTACAGCAGAAAATTTGAATATGGGGCAAATTATGAATAGCCTCCGATTGTCAATAGTTGGAACAGCAATGGGTCCTGATTTATTTGAAATTATTCAAATTATTGGCAAAGATGAAACTATCTCAAGAATACATAGTGCAATTGCATCAATAAAATTATAATGATTGAATCACATTTAGGTGAATTTTCGGCACTATTAACTGCCATTTTTTGGACATTTACTGCTTTAGCTTTTACTCAAGCAGGGAAAAAAATTGGTTCTTTGTCGGTTAATTTTTGGCGATTAGTAGTTGGTATTGTTTTTATATGTAGTTTTTCATTTATTCGTTTTAACTCTTTTTTCCCTCAAGATATTGATTTAAAAGGTTGGTTTTGGCTTGGTCTTTCGGGATTTATAGGTGTATTTTTGGGCGATTTATTCCTTTTTAAAGCATTTACCATAACAGGACCTCGAATTGCATTGTTAATAATGTCGATTGCTCCTCCAATTGCGGCACTATTAAGCTGGATAATTTTTGGAGTAAGTCTTGATGCAATTGATTTTATTGGCATGGGAGTTACTATATTTGGAATTTCTTTAGTTATTTTAACTCGCCCCATAAATAAAGGTGGAGAACAAACTAAAATTAAACTTCGACACGACACTAATGGTATTATTTTTGCTCTATTTGGTGCTATTGGTCAAGCATCTGGTTTGGTAATGAGTAAAGTAGGGCTACAAAGCACTTCAAATCCATTTTTTGCAACACAAATTCGTCTTTTTGCTGGTGTTTTTGGTTTTATTTTGTTAATTACTTGGCTAAAAAGATGGAATCCAATTATATCTTCTTTAAAAAATTATAAAGCCATAGGAATTCTTTCTATTGGTTCATTTTTTGGTCCATTTCTTGGCATATCTTTATCATTAGTTGCTATTCAGTATGCAAATCCTGGTATTGTACAAACCATAACATCAATTACGCCAGTTTTAATAATACCTTTTTCGGTTTGGTTTTTTAAAGAAAAAATTACTATTCGCGAGGTTATTGGTGCAATAATTGCGGTTGGAGGGATAACTTTGTTTTTTGTTTAATTTTTTTGTGCAAAAAATTAATAATTCACACTTTTTGCTTCAAGTATTTAATCTTCAAACATTATATATATATTTGTACTATAATTTATAATCGTATGCAAATTACATTTCTCGGAACAGGAACTTCTCAAGGTGTGCCGGTTATAGGCTGCAAATGCAATTTATGCAAGTCCAATGATACTCGTGATAATAGATTACGATCATCTGTATTAATTAAAATTAATAAAAGCACTTTTGTTATTGATGCCGGTCCCGATTTTCGCCAACAGATGCTTCGTGAAAATATAGAAAAATTAGATGCAATTTTACTTACGCACTCTCACAAAGACCATATTGGAGGGCTTGACGATATTAGGGCTTTTAATTTTTTGCAAAACAAGCCAATGGATATATATGCAAATAAAGAAACTAATGAAGTTATTAAAAAAGACTTTTATTATGCTTTTGGCGAAAACAGATATCCTGGTGTTCCGGAAATGAATTTATTAACAGTAGATGGTAATCCGTTTTATATCAACGATATAGAAATAATTCCTATTAATGTTTTACATTTAGAAATGCCAGTTTTTGGTTTTAGGATAGGCGATTTTGTTTATGTAACCGACGCAAGTTATATTTCCGAAAAACAAAAACAAAAGATGTTGAATGCTGATGTACTTGTACTAAATGCACTTAGAATTAAAAAACACTATTCTCATTTTAATCTCGAACAAGCTATAGATATAATAAATGAATTAAAACCTAAAAAAGCCTATTTAACTCATATTAGTCATAAATTTGGTCGCTATGAAGATATTACTCCTACTTTACCTATAAATATATCATTAGCTTATGATGGTCTTAAAATTGATATGTGAAGATGAAAATTGAAGTTTATAAATATATTTTGTGTTAATATAAAAACTACTTATCACCTTTATTATAAAAAACAAACTCATTATCAATTACATCGACAGTAATATTGCTGTTTTTTTGAATTTTACCCGAAAGAATCATTTTTGATAATTCATTTAGCACTTTCTTTTGAATTACTCGTTTTAGCGGACGAGCTCCATATTGAGGATCGTAGCCCAAATTTGAAAGCTCATCAATAGCATATTTTGTTACTTCCAAATTTATATCACTTTCCAATAAAGTATTTTTTAGTTGATCCAATTGTAAATTAACTATTTTTTGTATATCTCTGTGTGAAAGGGGTTTAAACATTATTATTTCGTCAATTCTGTTAAGAAATTCGGGACGGATAGTTTGTTTTAAAAGAGCCATAACATCTTCTTTTGCTCTGTAAAGTATTTGTTCATTGTTATAGTCATCTAAGTCTTTATAATTTTCTTGAATTTCCTGCGAGCCAATATTTGAAGTCATAATCACAATAGAGTTTTTGAAATCAGCTACACGCCCTTTATTATCTGTAAGTCTTCCATCATCAAGCACTTGCAAAAGAATATTAAAAACATCGGGATGTGCTTTTTCAATCTCATCTAAAAGAATTACAGAATATGGTTTTCTTCTAACTTTTTCGGTAAGTTGTCCACCTTCATCGTAGCCTACATAACCCGGAGGAGCACCAATTAAGCGAGAAACTGAATGCCGCTCTTGATATTCACTCATATCAATTCTAACCATAGCGTTTTCGGTATTAAAAAGATATTCAGCTAAAGCCTTAGCTAATTCGGTCTTCCCAACGCCTGTAGTGCCTAAAAATATAAATGAGCCAATAGGTCGTTTATTGTCTTGCAATCCTGCACGACTTCTGCGAATTGCATTAGAAATAGCTTCAATAGCTTCGTCCTGACCAACAACACGTTTGTGAAGCTCGTCTTCGAGGTGTAAAAGTTTTTCCATTTCGCTTTGCATCATTCTGGTAACAGGAATTCCAGTCCAGCGAGAAACAATATCGGCAATTTCATCGGTACCAACTTCTTCATTTATTAAACCTGAATTTCCTTGAGTTTCAGTTAATTGGATTTTAAATTTTTCTATTGATTCTTCTGCTTCGCGAATTTTTCCGTAGCGAATTTCGGCTACTTTGCCATATTCACCATTACGTTCAGCTTGTTCGGCTTGCAATTTATAATCTTCAATATTACGTTTTTCGGTTTGAATTTGATCAATTATTTTTCGCTCTGCTTCCCATTTGGTTCGTAACTGATTACGGTTTTCAGTTAAATTTGCTAGTTCTTCATTTAGAGAATTAAGTTTTAATGTATCGTTTTCTCGCTTAATTGCTTCCTTTTCAATTTCAAGCTGACGAATCCTACGTTCAATTTCATCTAATTCTTCGGGTAGAGAATCAATTTCTAATCGGAGTTTTGCTGCAGCTTCGTCCATTAGGTCAATAGCTTTATCGGGCAAAAAACGTTCAGTAATATATCGTTGCGAAAGTTCAACTGATGCAATTATAGCTTCATCTTTAATCCTTACTTTATGATGGTTTTCGTAACGCTCTTTTAAACCTCTTAATATTGATATAGCACTCATTTTATTGGGTTCGTCAACCATAACAATCTGAAATCGACGCTCTAAAGCTTTATCGTTTTCGAAATATTTTTGATATTCTTTTAGTGTAGTTGCTCCAATTGCTCTTAATTCGCCACGAGCAAGTGCCGGTTTAAGAATATTTGCAGCATCCATAGCACCTTCCGAAGCACCTGCTCCAACAAGTGTGTGAATTTCATCAATAAACAAAATTATTTCACCTTCGGCAGAAATTACCTCTTTTATAACACTTTTCAAACGTTCTTCAAATTCACCCTTATATTTTGCTCCGGCAATTAAAGCTCCCATATCTAAAGAAAATATTTGCTTTGATTTTAAATTTTCGGGTATATCGCCACTAACAATACGATGTGCTAACCCCTCAGCAATTGCAGTTTTACCTACACCGGCTTCTCCAATTAAAATTGGATTATTTTTAGTCCTTCGCGATAATATTTGAAGCAAACGTCTAATTTCGTCATCACGACCAATTACAGGGTCAAGCTTTCCACTTTCAGCCAAGTTATTCAAATTTCGAGCATATTTATTAAGGGCATTATAAGTATCTTCTGCGGTTTGTGAATTTACAGTACTGCCTTTACGCATCTCTTTAATTGCCAACAATAATTCTTTTCTAATTAAACCATTGTCTTTTAATATTTTAGAAACTGTATCGTTTGAATCTAAAATTCCAATTAGTAAATGTTCAATTGAAACAAATTCATCGCTCATCTCTTTTGCCGATGCTATTGCTTTTTGTATTGTTGTATTTGCCCATGATGATAAATATTGACTTGCAGCACCACTAACTTTTAGTTGTGTTTGTAGCTGTTTGTCAATTACTTGTTCAATTAAAGAGATGTTTAAATTTAGTTTTTTAAATAGAAATGAAATCACATGATTATCCTTATTCAACATAATTTTTAGGATATGAGTATTTTCTATCTGTTGATTTTGCATTGATAATGCTAACTCTTGGGCTTGAGCTAATACCTCTTGCGATTTTATTGTAAAATTATTCAAATTCATGGCTTTATTTTTTTAATATTAAA
>CAZRCF010000047.1:0-3862 GCA_964598505.1 uncultured Lentimicrobiaceae bacterium
TAAATTGTAACTGCTCAATGCAGGTTAATTTTGGATAAAATATATTTTCTTGAGGACAATACCCAATAATTGATTTATAGTCGTTGCTATTAAAACTATTAAACTTTATTGAACCTTCAGAAGGTGTTAACAATCCGCAAATCATGCTAATAGTAGTAGTTTTGCCGGCACCATTTGGACCTAAAAGACCAAATATTTCATTTCTGTATATTTCAAAATTCAAGCCATCAACTGCTGTAAAATCTCCAAACTTTTTTTTAAGATTTGAAATTGAAATTATTGCATTTGTTGTTTTTATACTCATAAAATTTCTTTTGTGCTTTATAAAGTTGTAATATTAAAAGGTTTTTTCAACTCTGAGCAGATGCAAGGGCATAATGGCACACTAAATAATCTTCATCATCACATTATCGCATTAGCAAATTATTTCTTTCTTTTGGTTTCAGACTACTATCTTCTGATTAAATAATTTTCATTAAAAATGTTTTTTATCTATCAAATAATTTTCTAAATAATCTTTTATACCATTTTCAAGCGATGTAAATGGCTGATTATAGCCAACAGTAATTAGTTTTTCCATATTTGCTTCGGTAAAATATTGATATTTATCGCGAATATCTTCTGGTGTGTCAATAAATTCAATATTTGGTTCAATTCCCATTGCTTTAAATGTAGAAGTTGCCAAATCGACAAAACTACGAGCTTTACCTGTCCCTAAATTATAAATTCCCGAATTTTTTTTGCGCTCCATAAGCCAAAGTATTACCTCAGCAACATCTTTAACGTAAATAAAATCACGTAACTGTTTTCCATCTTCAAAATCGGGGCGATGTGAGCGAAATAGTTTTACTTTTCCTGTTTCTCTAATTTGTCGTTCGGCATGAAAAATTACCGAAGCCATTCGCCCTTTATGATATTCGTTTGGTCCGTAAACGTTAAAAAACTTCAATCCTGCCCAAAAAGGAGGTTGTTTTTTTTGTTCAATTGCCCATAAATCAAAATTATTTTTCGATTCGCCATAGGGATTTAATGGTTTTAGAAGTGGAATTAAATTATGGTCATCAATATATCCGTGTTCTCCCATTCCATAAGTGGCAGCCGAAGATGCATAAATCAATGGAATTGAATAAGATGTACATTTTTGCCAAACCATTTTTGAATAATTCAAATTCAGGTGATCGAAAACGTTTACATCAAATTCTGTAGTATCAGTGCGAGCACCTATATGTATCACAAAATCAATATCTTTATAGTTTTCATCAAACCATGTTTCAAAATGATTTCTATCAACTTTTAAAATATATCTTTTGTTTTCTAAATTAGCATGTTTTTCGGGACGATTAAAATCATCTACTAAAACCAAATTATCAATATTTTGTCTATTTAATTTTTCTACAACAACGCTTCCAATAAAACCTGCTGCACCTGTTATTATTATCATTTTTTTGTGATTTTTAATATTAAAAAATTAATCAATAAAATTAATTTTATCTGCAAAATTACAACTATTTTTGTTTTCTGATGCCTCTAAAAGTTTAAATATTGCCTTTTCTCCATCTTTTCCAATATCTATAGAATATTCGTTTACGTAAAGATTAATATGATTTAACATTATTTGAAGCTGCATTTCTTGTGCATAACTTTTACAAAAATTAAGTGTTTCATCAATATTTTTATTTGCATATTCAATACTCAGTTTTATCGCATTATTTATTTTTTGTTTTATAGCTTTTGGAATCTCTTTCTTTATCACTATTCCTCCAAGTGGAATAGGCAGATTAGTCTCTTTTTCCCACTTTTCGCCCAAATCAACAATTTTAGTTAACCCCTTTTCGTGGTATGTAAATCTGTTTTCGTGAATTATTACACCAGCATCGTATTTTTTTTCTATTAAACGATTTTCTATTTCTGAAAAAAGCATAAACGTTTTATTATAATAATTTGGATAAAAATATTTAAAAAGCAAGTGTGCTGTAGTGTTTTCGCCAGGCAAAACTATGGTATGTTTTGGCAATAAATTAAAATTTTCGTTATGATATGTAATTAAAACAGGACCAACACCTTTACCTAATGCACTTCCGGCTCGCAAAAAATCGTAATTATTTGAAACACGGTTTGCAATAGCATAACTTATTTTACAAATATCTGTATTACAGCTAAGTACTTTTGAATTTAGCTCTTCAATATCTGCAAAATTAAATATAAATTTAACATCAGGAATTGATATTTTTCCCGAAATTAATCCGTAAAAAATAAACGTATCATTTGGGCAAGGCGAAATTGAGATTGATAAATCCATGTATTTTTAATATTTTCTTAAATTTCATTAATATAACTAATAAGGTATTTATTCAAATTTTTAATTGCCAAATCAATATCCCATTTCGATTTATCGCGAACACCAACATAGTTTGATATCGACCTAATTTGAACACAAGGAACTTTAAATTTATTGCAGCAAAACATTATAGCTCCTCCCTCCATACTTTCAACATCAGGAGAATATTTTCTAATTATCCAATCAGTTGTATTTGTTAATGAGTGAATTGTATCAGAAGTAATTCCATTTACTTTTTCAATGTTTTTTGGAAATAAATTTGAGTTTAAAAATTCACTTTTAATTATTCTGTTTTTGTTATCCGATAATCCTATTTCATTCAAATTTAATATTCCCGATTCTGTTTCTGCACCTAAATCCGGAAATTGCTCATTTTTAACCCAAACGGTTTGTCCAATTTTTAATGATTTATTATAACTACCGGCAATTCCTGCATTTATTACAAGGTCGAATTTAGCTTCCGAAAGAGTTTTTGTTATAGTAAAAGCTGATGAGGTTTGACCAACTCCACCAATGATTGTAGTAATTAAATTATTGGTTATAAGATTGCAGTTTTTTTGTAAAACCTCATAAATTGGTTCAATTTCCTTTTCAGTAGCCGCAATAACTAAAATTTTCATTAAGATTTTTTTTGTAAAAATAGATAAAAGAGTTTTATTTTTCGAGATAATTTCAAAATATTTCACTAATATTTTTTTTTCAACAACATGATAGCTTTTAGCAAATAGCATTTAGCTATTAGCTTCTATTTTTTAATCTAAAAAAACCTAACTTTGCATAAAAATAATAATATTTTTAAAATGAAAGTTTTTGAGGGTTTAAATTTTCAATATAAATTTAAAAATGCAGTTGTAACAGTTGGTTCTTATGATGGTGTGCATATGGCTCATAAGTTAATTTTGAACAGAATTTGCAATATCGCAAAACAAATTAATGGCGAGTCGGTTTTAGTAACTTTCGACCCTCATCCTCGACAAGTTTTAACTCCCGAATTGCCTTTTGGAATTCTTACTTCGCGAAGAGAGTTAATTTCGCTTTTAGAAAATATAGGCATCGATGTGCTGATTATTATACCTTTTACTATCGATTTTTCAAATATGAGTTCCGAAGAATTTGTTAAAGATATTTTAGTAGAAAAAATTAATACAAAAAAAATTGTAGTTGGATATAACCATTTTTTTGGACATAATCGTGAAGGAAATTTTGAATATTTAAAAAATTTGGGAAAAGAATTAAAGTTTGAAGTAGAAGAAATACCCGAACAAGATATTCAAAACGAGTCGGTTAGCTCTTCAAAAATTAGGCAAGCTATTAACGAAGGTAATATAATTAAAGCAAATGCTTATCTCGATTACGAGTATTCTGTTTCGGGTTTACTTTGTAAAAGTGATGAGGTTTTTAATGCAAAAGGATTTTGCACATGGTTGTTAAATGTTGAAAACGAAAATAAATTAATTCCGGCAAACGGGCTTTATTTTGCTCACACTTTTATTTCAGGGAAATCACTACAAACTGCAGCAATTG
>CAZRCF010000047.1:3962-13343 GCA_964598505.1 uncultured Lentimicrobiaceae bacterium
CTTTATTTTGCTCACACTTTTATTTCAGGGAAATCACTACAAACTGCAGCAATTGTAACTTGCAATAATGATTTAAAAAAACAAATATTTATTTTATTAAATGAAAAAAACTCTCAAATTGAAGGTGTTTTTGCAACATTACAATTTAAACATTTAGTTCGTTCGTGCCACGAAAACACAAATTGCAACGAACTCAATCAAAACATTGAAGCATTAATTTTTCAAGCAATAAATGATTAATTACTAATTGTAAATAGTTAATTGTTAATGAAATACAAGAATGATTGTTGATTGATAATGATTAATGGTTAATTAAAAATAAAAATAATTGTATTTTAGCAAATTAAAGCAATATTAAAGAAATGTTTCGAAAAATAATAAATATTAAATTTGTTAAAAACATTTTAATCTTATTCCTTGTTATTCAGGGCACTAACTCCTTTTCGCAATTTTACAATGGTTCAAATTTAACTTTTGGTAAAAACAGAGTTCAATATCAAAATTATAATTGGGTTTATTATAGGGGCGACCGTTGCGACGTATATTTTTATCATAAAAGCAAACAATTAGCACAATATGTTTTAAAATATGCTTCTAATCAAATTGAAGATATGGAGCGAACCTTTGGCAATGCTTTAGAAGATAAAATTCAATTTGTTGTTTATGCTACTTATGCCGATTATAAAGAGTCGAATATTGGTTTGCTTAACGATAATGTTTACAATACCGGAGGGCAAACATCAATAGCCGGTAATAAAGTTATTTTATTTTTCGATCAAGGTTATCAACAATTTGATAATCAAATGAAATCAGGAATTTCAGCCATTTTTATCTCCGAAATGCTTTATGGCGGCTCGGTAATTTCACAAGTACGCAACTCGGCTTTATCTTCACTTTCGTTATGGTTTGAAAGCGGACTTTTGTCTTATTATGCTTCGCCTTGGGATACAAAAATTGACAACGAAATACGAAATTTAATTTCAACCGCTAAGTATCAAAAATTGAATCGATTAAACATAAATGAATCGCGAATTGCGGGTCATGCAATATGGCATTATGTAAGCGAAAAATATGGAGCATTGTCAATTCCTTCAATTATTAGCTACACTAGGTCGTTGCGTAATATCGACCGTGCTTTTTTGTATTCGCTTGGAGTTAGTTTTAATACACTTTATGAAGAAAGTGTTTTATATTATGCTAATAAATACGAAAACGATTTAAAAAAGAGTTCTCCAGAAAATAAATTATTAAAAAAACAGAAATTATATATAAACTATTCTCAAATAAAAATCTCTACTGATGGTTATAATTATGCTTGGGTAACCAACGAATCGGGGCAAGCTAAAATATGGTTAATGCTAAAAGACAAGAAAAAACCAAAACGTATTTTTAAACGCTTTCATCGAATTGATGATAATCCCGATTTTTCATTTCCTTTATTAGCATGGAATCCTAATGGCGATATTATATCTTATGCTATTGAAGAAGAGGGAAAAATGATGATTTATAATTATGATATAACTACAAAAAACACAAATAAATTTCAAATATTTCATTTGAATAAAATTACATCATTATCATATTCTCCCGATGGTAAATTATTAATTTTTTCGGGTGTAAAAGATAGTCAATCCGATATTTATGTTTTTAATCTTACATCTCGTTCTTATACACAAATTACAAACGATATTTATGATGATTTTGCACCACAATTTATTTTAAATTCTTCGAAAATTATTTTTAGCTCAAATAGAGTTAATGATACTATTTATGCACCTGTAAATATTAGCCGTGAGGCACTTACATCAAAATACAATCTGTTTTTATATAATTACAAAACTAAAGATTCTGTTTTAACACGACTAACAAATACTCCAAATTATAGCGAAATAATGGCAACCGAAATTTCTAAAAATAAATTTGTTTATTTAAGCGATAATAATGGAATTGTAAACCGATATATTGCACAATTCGATAGCACTTTAAGCCATATTGATACAGCAGTTCATTACCGATATTATACAAAATCGGCACCAATAACCGATTATAATAGCAGTATAATTGAGCATGATTATAACGATAATACCGGAACTTTTGCTGAAATTTTAATAAATAATGGCATTAATAAAATATATACCGAACCCGAAACTACTGAAAAATATGATTTTAAAGCAACAATAAATCCATCATCGTATAAATTAGATGAAGAATTAAAAGAATATTCCACGAAAACAGACTCTTCGGGTGTAATAAAAAAAGGAAAAAAGAAAATTACAGGAAAAAGATTAGTATCAGTTAAAATAAGCGAAGCATATAAAGATGCTCCAAATGTAGTTTTAATTTCGGGAAGCCAGAAACAAATTTTGATTAAAGATACGAGTGATGCAAATAATGCAAATAATGATTTAAAGCCCAACCAAGTTGAGCGAAACGCATATATCCAATATTCAATAAGTCAGTTAATTTCTCAGTTAGATTTTAGTTTTATGAACACATCGTATCAACAATTTACAGGTGGAAGTAATCCGGTGTATTTGAATGCCGGTTTTAATGCACTTTTTATGGTTGGCACACAAGATTTATTGGAAGATCATCGCATTATGGGCGGTTTTCGCTTAACATCAAGTCTTGATAATATTGAATATTTGCTTAGTTACGAAATGTTAGGCAAACGTCTCGATAAACAAATTATTTTTCACCGTCAGCAATTTAAAAACTTTGGAGATTACGATGCTTCAAAACAAGTATCTAATGCGGTATATTATATTTTAAAATGGCCATTTAACAACGTAAACAGCATAAGAGGAACAATTATTGGTCGGTACGATAAGTTAGTAACAATGTCAACCAGCGATTTATCGCTTGCAGAGCCAAATAAATATGGTTATTGGAGTGGATTAAAAGCCGAGTGGGTTTTTGATAATTCGCGTTCGTTAGGTGTTAATCTTTACAGAGGCACTCGTGCAAAACTGTTTGGCGAATACTATCAATCCGTTGAAGATAAAAACAAAAATTTATTTGTTGTTGGCGGCGACGCCCGACATTATATAAAAATTCATAAAACATTTATTTGGGCAAATCGTATTGCTGCAAGCACATCGTTTGGCAAAAACAAACTAATTTATTATATGGGAGGTGTTGATAATTGGTTGTTTGCGAAATTTAATAAAAATATAAACATAGCAACCGACCAAAATTATACTTACCAAACACTTGCAACAAATATGAGAGGTTTTACTCAAAATATTAGAAATGGAAATAGTTTTGCGGTTATAAATAGCGAGTTGCGATTTCCGTTAGTAAAATACTTTGTTGATAAACCATTGCGTTCCGAATTTTTAAACACGCTACAATTAGTTACTTTTGGCGATTTAGGTACTGCATGGACAGGCTCAAATCCATATTCGGATAAAAATGCTCTTTTTACTCAAATTATTCAATCGGGACCAATAAGAGTAACTTTAGAAAAACAAACCGACCCAATTGTTGGTGGTTACGGTTTTGGGTTACGTTCGAAAATATTAGGTTATTTTGTTAGAGTTGATTGGGCTTGGGGTGTAGAAGATAGAGTCGTGCAACCTTCTGTTTTCTATTTCTCTTTGAATCTCGATTTTTAATTTTTTATCATTATCAAATAAACTATTATTTTATTCGAAACTAAAAAAATATTGAAACAAATTTCAAAAAAAATGAAAATGAGCATAGAAACCTTTTTGATTTTAGTAATTATAGGATTATTTTCCGGTGCATTTAGTGGTTTGGTTGGAATTGGCGGTGGCGTAATAATAATTCCTGCATTGGTTTTGTTTTTAGGACTCTCTCAGCACGAAGCACAAGGAACAAGTTTAGCAATATTGTTGCCTCCAATTGGATTAATGGCTGCATATCAGTATTATAAATCGGGAAATGTAAATTTGATTTATGCTATTGTTATTGCAATAACATTTTTTATTGGTGGGTATTTTGGAGCAAAATTCGCGGTAAAAATGCCACAAGATATTTTAAAAAAAGTGTTTGGGATATTTTTACTTTTATTAGCAATAAAAACTCTTTGGGGTAAGTAAACAGATGAAAACAGAATATTCAGAAACAATTGATAATCGATTTATAAAATTTATAAAAAAGCATCATGTACTTACATTAGCAACCTCTGTAAATGATTTATCGTGGTGTTGTTCTTGTTTTTATGTTTACGATGAAATTGAAAACAGATTTATTTTTTCTTCCGATACTGATACAAAGCATATTCAAAATGCAATTATAAATCCAAATGTTTCGGCAAATATTTATTTAGAAACCAAAATTATTGGAAACATTCAAGGAATTCAAGTTACAGGCTTACTTAAACAGCTAAATGGTGAAATTGAAACTATTGCTCGAAAGATTTATTTAAAAAAATTTCCTTTTGCTATTTTGATAAACACCTCATTATGGGCAATTTACGCTAACACATTGAAACTCACCGACAATAAATTAGGCTTTGGTAAAAAATTAATTTGGCAAAAATAATTACTAACAATTATTTGCTTTGACTTTCACGATATTAACTTGTTGATGTTAATTAATATTTTATAATTTATAATATTTTAAATAAATTTTATGGTAAATTCGCAATTACTATTTATAAAAATTATTTTACATTAATTATTTGTTTATCGTACAGATATTCAATGTTTTATCATTTTTCATAAATTAAAAATAGTTATTATTATTTAAACCTATTTTGATATGGATACATCTTACGATTTATTTGCTGACATTAGTACACAATTTCAAGAGATAGAAGAAAATTCATACTCACGAATTTTAGAAAATAGGCAAAGACCTGATATGATGTTAAATGAAGCATCAGAAAGTTTATATAATAATGCAAATTATGAAACTCAAACGGATGTTTTACCAGAAGAAAAAATAGATAATATAGTGGAAAAGAACCAATTAGATGTGCCAAAAAAAGAATCAATTCTTGATAGAGCAACCGAGTATTTTAAAGGCGATTCGTTAGCAGCAAATGTTTGGATGAATAAATATGCTTTAAAAGATAGCAATGGAAAAATATATGAGCAAACTCCAGACGATATGCACAAAAGAATTGCAGGCGAATTTGCACGTATTGAAGCAAAATATCCTAATCCACTTAGCGAAGAAACTATATTTGAATTGCTTAAAGAATTCAAATATATTATACCTCAAGGCAGCCCTATGGCTGGTATTGGCAACAATCATCAAGTAGCATCACTTTCAAATTGTTTTGTAATTGGCAACAATGGTGCTTCCGACTCTTATGGTGGAATTATGAAAGTTGATGAAGAGCAAGTTCAGTTAATGAAACGCAGAGGTGGCGTAGGACACGATTTATCACATATTCGCCCTACTGGTAGCCCTGTTAAAAATAGTGCTTTAACTTCTACGGGTGTAGTTCCTTTTATGGAAAGATATTCAAATTCAACTCGAGAAGTTGCTCAAGACGGTCGTAGAGGTGCTCTTATGCTTTCAATTTCAATAAAACATCCCGATTCGGAACGATTTATTGACGCCAAAATGACTCAAGGAAAAGTTACCGGAGCAAATGTATCGGTTCGTATTGACGATGAATTTATGCGTTGTGTTGTAAATAATTCGCCATATCGCCAACAATATCCAATTGATGCCGAAAATCCTTCTTTTACCAAAGAAACTGATGCCCGAAAATTGTGGGAAAAATTAATTCACAATGCTTGGTCGTCTGCCGAACCTGGTATTTTATTTTGGGATACTATTGCTCGCGAATCAATTCCAGATTGCTACTCCGATTTAGGTTTTAAAACTGTTTCAACTAATCCTTGTGGCGAAATTCCTTTGTGCCCTTACGATAGTTGCCGATTACTTGCTGTAAATTTATATAGTTACGTTGAAAATCCATTTACTTCCGATGCTACTTTTAACTATCCATTATTCCGCGAACATGTAGTTTATGCTCAACGTTTAATGGACGATTTGATAGATTTAGAGATGGAAAAAATTGAAAAAATTCTCGAAAAAATCATATCCGACCCCGAAACAGAAGAAGTTAAAAGAGTAGAGACAGAACTTTGGACTAAAATAAAAAATAAAACACTTCAAGGCAGAAGAACAGGCTTAGGTATTACTGCCGAAGGCGATATGTTGGCTGCTCTTAATTTACGTTATGGCTCCGATGAAGCAATTGATTTTTCGGTAAATATTCAAAAAGAGCTTGCAGTTTGCGCTTACACATCATCGGTTACTATGGCTCGCGAACGCGGTGCTTTTCCTGTTTACAGCAGCGAAAAAGAGAGAAATAACCCATTTATTCTTCGTTTAAAAGAAGCCGACCCAACTTTGTACAACGAAATGATAAAATATGGTCGTAGAAATATTGCACTTTTAACAATTGCTCCTACCGGAAGTGTAAGTATTTGCACTCAAACCACTTCAGGTATCGAACCAGTTTTTATGGTTTCTTACAAACGTCGCCGTAAAGTAAACCCTAACGATAAAAATGTAAATATATCTTTTGTTGACGAAATTGGTGATTCGTGGGAAGAATACAATGTTTTTCACCCAAAATTTTTAAAATGGCTTATTGTTAATAACTTTAATGTTGATGAGGTTAAAGCAATGAATGACAATAAATTAGAAGATATAATTAAACTATCGCCTTATTACAAAGCTACTTCAAACGATATTGACTGGGTAAGTAAAGTAAAAATGCAAGGTGCTGTTCAAAAATGGGTTGATCATTCAATAAGCGTTACCGTAAATCTGCCTTCCGATGTTTCGGAAGATATGGTTAGCAATATTTACCGCACAGCTTGGGAGAGTGGGTGTAAAGGAATGACAATCTATCGCGATGGTTCACGTTCAGGCGTTTTAATTAGCAATGATAACAAAGAAGATAAATCGAAAACAATAATTGATAATGAAGCACCATCGCGCCCTAAAAAAATTGAAGCTGAAGTAGTTCGTTTTCAGAATAATAACGAAAAATGGGTTGCTTTTGTTGGTATTGTTAATAATAGACCTTACGAAATTTTTACCGGCAAAGCCGAAAGTATATATATCCCAAATTACTTAACCAAAGGAACAATTAATAAAGTAAAAAACATTGATAAAGAGACTCAATACGATTTTCATTTTATTGATAAAGATGGATATGAAGGTACTTTTCCGGCACTTTCGCGCACTTTCGATCCTCAATTTTGGAATTATGCTAAATTGATTTCAGGTATTTTGCGTCACGGAATGCCAATTCCTTATGTAGTTGATTTAATTCAAAACTTAAATTTAGACTCCGACAATATTAATACTTGGAAAAATGGAGTTGTTAGAGCACTTAAAAAGTTTATTCCCGATGGAACTAAAGCCGAAGGGTTAAAATGCCCTGAATGCAACTCTGAATCAGGTTTAATATACAAAGAAGGCTGCCTTTCGTGTACCGATTGTGGGTATTCAAAGTGTGGGTAAAAATTAAATTCCAATTTTTTATATTAATAAATTAGACGAAATTTTTGGTAATAACTTTTTGCAGATTTAAGAGTTACTATTAATTATTTTGGTTCTGTTATATAATTATTTTAATTTTTTGAAATATATTTTATATAACTGTCACGTTGAGCCTGTCGAAGTGCTGAATCTCAAAAGCAATAATTTTTTGTTTAATTCGTTAATAAAAATAATAAATACTGAATTTATTAACCTATAAAAAATGAAAAATGAAAAGAAAATATTTTAGAATTTTATTATTCGGAATTGTAATAGGATTGATTATAATTATTACACTACCTTTTCATGGGTGTAAAAAACCAGAACCTGAGGAAAAAGATACATGTCAAGCGGTATATAAGCCAAATATATATATTTATCCAAAAAGTAATATTAATATTAAGGTTATTATTTCATTTCCCAAAGGTGGCAAAATTATTAAATCAATACCTGATTATAATAAATTTTGGGATGTTAATGTTGACAATACAGGCAAGATAGACAATAAATATGATTATCTGTTTTACGAAAGTAAACAACCAAAAGAGTGGCAATATAAAACAGGTTGGATTATTGAAAAAGAATATTTAATGTCATTTTTCCAAAAGAATATGAAAGAATATGGATTTAACTCTAAAGAAATTAAAGACTTTACTGATTTTTGGATACCACTATTAAAGACTTTTAAATATTATTTGATTTACCCTCAAGAAAAAATAATTATTGACAAACTTATACAAATTGATTACTCAATTAAACCCGATAATTTATTGCGATTATTTTATGTAATAAAGGGAACAAATAAAATTGTTCCGATAGGGAAACACAATGTAAATAGTAGTTTTAAAAGAGAAGATTTTTGCGTAACGGAATGGGGTGTAATAATTTAAGTTAATAATAACTGAACCCAATTTATTATTCAGCTCCGCTACTTTTCGATAGCGGAGCTTGATTTTATATTTATTCTTCTTGCTTCTGTATTCTAATTTTTTTAATTAGATACTTTCCGTAATTTTGTACAAAATAATTTGGATTTACAACTATGATATATCCTTCAACTTATGAACAAAAAATAGGATTTGATCAAATAAAATCTCTTGTTTCCGAACGCTGTATAAGTAGCCTTGGGCGTGCATTTGTAGATAAAATACGAATGAACACTAAAGCCGAAGTTATTCAACTTATGATTGAACAAGTTGAAGAATTTCGCCAAATTTTGATGTTCGACAGCCATTTTCCTGCTCAAGATTATTACGATATGTCAAACGAACTCTCAAATATTAGAATTGAAGGCTCTTTTATCGATACAGAAGCTCTTGCACGACTTAGAAGTTTTTTACGAACAATTTCGGAAATTGTACATTATATCAGAAAACGCGATGCCGAAAAATATCCACATTTAACCAATATGGTTGATAATCTATATTTCGATGAGACATTAATGGTTTTGCTCGATAAAGTAATTGACGATAAAGGAAATATTCGCGATAATGCTTCACCCGAACTGCATCATATTCGTAAGGAAATGGTTAGAATTTCAATTGAAGCAACGAAAAAAATACGACAGCTATTGCGACAAGCAAAACAATCATCACTTATTGCCGATGATGCCGAAATAACAATACGAAACGGACGATTAGTAATTCCTGTTCCAGCAGCTAATAAACGTAAAATCAAAGGTTTTATTCATGACGAATCGGCTACAGGACAAACAGTTTTTATTGAACCCGAAGCTGTTTTTGACGATAATAACGAAATTAGAGATTTGCAAAATGCCGAACGCCGCGAAATTATACGCATTTTAATTGAAGTTTCCGATGCTCTGCGACCCGCTGTTGATGATATTGAATCGGCTCAAATGTTTTTAGGTTTGATAGATTTTTTAAGAGCAAAAGCTAA
>CAZRCF010000048.1:0-1339 GCA_964598505.1 uncultured Lentimicrobiaceae bacterium
TTCATTAAAAGGCGAATATATAATTAAAATTCCGTTTGATGTTGTTATTATTGCAATACCATTGCTAATATATTTTATAATAATGTTTGTTGTATCATTCTTTATGAGTAAAAAAATTGGTGCAACTTATGAGCAATCGGTAACATTATCATTTACTGCAGCAAGTAATAATTTTGAGTTAGCTATTGCAGTAGCTATTGCAATTTTCGGAATGAATTCGGGTGAAGCATTTGCTGCAGTTATTGGTCCTTTGGTTGAAGTGCCTGTTATGATAGGTTTAGTAAATTTGGCTTTTTGGTTTAAACGGAGGTATTTTCGATAGTTAGAAAGAATTAAAATAACTAATGAAAAAGAAATTTAAAAATGCGAAACACCAATGACAAAATAAATATCAACTATATATACTCAGAATATCTCAAATTTGCGATGTAATTTTTAATAAACAAAGCTAAATTTGAGGTGTAATTTGTAATTTTAATTCTATTTTTCAAAACCTCAAAACCATATTTTTCGATAATTTCCCCAATCGAAGAATTTAAAAAAGAGCTTGATATTGAAGATATACTTTCAAAAGATAGCATAACAATATCTGAGCTATTTAAAGCAGAATCAATAGCCAATTTAAGGGTTAATCCATCAATATTTGATAATGTACCCGAAGTAATATCTTTTATAATAATTTTTTCAATTTTCATAATTAATGCAAAGATAATTATAATATTATTAATTCATCAGTTAATTCTTCTTCTTTTTCGGGTAAATTTTTAGTGTCAAGATAAATTATCACGCATGTGCCAAGAAAATTATCCTTTAGTAATTGTGTTTTTATATCTCCATTATTTAATAGCCAATAAAGGACATTATTACTAATAATTAGTATTTTACTTTTCAATCCAATAATATTTGAAAAAATATTATCCCAACCAAACCCTCTGTTATGAGGTTTTGAATGTGTAGAAAAACTTAGTTCAAAAGATTTTTTAAGAGCAGATAAATTATCAATTTTGTTCCCTTTTTGTTTTAAGAAATTATTAATTTTATTTGGAATTCCTGTTCCAAAATCGCAAACACAGGTAATTATTTGATTATTGCTATTGTTATACTGCGTAAAGGTGTAGCCAGGTATTTTTGAATCAGAATGGTCAAATACGTTATTCATCAATTCGGCTAATGATAAACTCAAAGCAAATAAACTTTTTCCATCAAAATGATTATTTTCAAAATAAATTTGTGCTTGATGCGGATAAATGCTTGTTGCCGATTGATTTATAAGCCAAAGAGGGAGAGTTTTCGGGTCTGTTGGCTCAGGAAAATTAATAATATTTTTATTTTCGCAAAA
>CAZRCF010000048.1:1349-13336 GCA_964598505.1 uncultured Lentimicrobiaceae bacterium
TTGGTCAAAATGAAATGACTTTAAATATGAATCGATTGTATCAGGAATCTTAATTAACCTTACATTATATCCTTTTACTTTATATTCATGAATTAAGCATGCAAGAGGAGCTATATGATATGGTTTTAAAAAACGACATTTACTAAAATCAAATTTTATTAACTTAGCAGGAAACTGCCTTGAATTGTGATTTTTTACACGATTAATGTTAATCCATTTAGTGTGCGATTCAATTGAATTAAAATCAATTACAAATATAGTTTTTGCTTTGTCCATTGATATTTATAAAATTATTATCTAATTATTTTTATTTAATTGTGTTTAATATTTCCAATTTTATTATTGAAATATTCTTATGCAAAAAATCATTAACAATATTTGAAAAATTAGCTTACTTAAAAAGTTATAAACAATGAAACAACATCATCAATTTTATAATTTCAAGGCGAATTTACATCATATTCGTAAGCACCAATATCGGGTTGTCCATCGCGCGAAAACTGTCTAATATCAACTGGAGCAATAGTTCCGTAAATTGGATTTCCGGTGTTTTTTGCAGGAGAATCAGAATATATGTTGAAATTTTCATTTTCCTGCGATTTAAATAATGGATCAACATTTCGCAAACAATCTTCAAATGTAGCATCATTTAAAGATGTTTTAATTATGCAATGATCAAATTTTGTAACAAATGAAACTTCACTGTTTTTATCAAATTCTAATTCTTCAGTTTGATTACCAGTTATTATACAATTGCCAAATGTTGCATTCAAATCGTTTAAGTAAGTTGTATAATTAGTATTGAAAAAATTACTAATATAAACTGCTGGTGTATTACGATTACTACCATTCCAGTAGTTTGCAATTGTATTATGAACGAAATTGTATTTTCCACCTAACGAAAGATAAACACTATATAGACCGCAACCCGAAATAACATTATTTGTAGCATCAATCTCGAAATTACGAGAATATATACCATAACCCGACATATTTTTAATAATGGTATTTGTAAGTTTTAGCTTATTTTTAGCCATTGGAGTTTCTCCTAAAATTTCGGTTTGTATGCCAATAAAACCATTTTTAATAATGGCATAATTAATTTCATTTTCCTCATTTCCTTCGTTAATCCAAATTCTATCCCATTGTCCGGTAGCGTTAGCATACCAAGCTTCGCGACGATCACCCTGAAAAGTAACCGGTTCATTATAAGTTCCTAAAACTTTAATATTTCCACCTTTGTAAACCCAAACTCCCGAATTTTTATGTAAATAAATTCTACATCCGGCATTAATTGTAAGCTTTGCAGTAGAATCGATAACTGCATAACCATATATAACATAAGGCTTATCGTTGTTCCAAGTAATAATTTCACCTTGTTTTGCAACAATTTTGTATTTAAGCTGGTTGCCAATAGTTTTATCGGCAATAATAAAATGGGCATCTTGTCCGCAGGCAACAATATCTATATCTTGAATATTTCCATTTGTTTCAAATATTATTGAATCGGTTACTAATAGAGGATTATTTTGATTATTAGGATTAATATTTGCTTTTATAAAAATAAAAATACTATCCTTAGCTTCAATTTCAATATTGGTAGCCGAATTTGTAGCCATACCATTGATATTAAGGCTAAAATACGATTGATTTCCATTTGCTAAGCGAATTGATGATATTTTAATACGCTGATTTTGCGGATTATAAACTGTAATTTGTCGGGTAGAAGTTGAAACTGTGGTAAATATTGTATCAAAGGTTACCAGATCTGCTGAAAAATTTAATTTAGCATCGCCATCTGTTAAAAAATCATCATCTTTTTTGCAAGATAAAATGATTATTTGAAAAATTATAATTGAAAAAAATAGAGATTTTGTGAGAAAATTCATTTTATAAACCAATTTAATTAAAAACATATTAACGACAAAGTTATAAAAAACGTATGTAACATATAAGTTATTTTATAAATAATGTTATAATAACATAAAAAAGTTGATATGCAATAATTTTGTTATTTGAAAAAGTAATATATTTTTTTAACTTTGTTGAAATAAGAAAAATTTAAACCAATGTCATATATCCAATTTGATAAACTGCAGCTAATCAACTTAGAATTTATGTTAGGGCGAGAGCTAATACGCTCAAATAGAGGAGGTGCTTTTGCATGCCAAACAATTATTTGTTGCAATACCCGAAAATATCATGGATTATTAAATGTAGAGCAACCAGATATTGATGGAGAACACCATATTCTTTTATCGGGATTAGACGAAACAATAATTCAGCACGATACAGCTTTTAATTTTGGAATACATCGTTATAAAGGGGGCGAATTTTCACCCAAAGGGCATAAATATATTCGTGATTTTATTGCTGAGCCTATACCAAAATTAGTTTACAGAGTAGGAGGTGTTGTTTTAAGCAAAGAGATGGTTTTAAATTCGAAAGCAGACCAAATGCTAATAAAATATACACTTGTAGAAGCTCACTCGGAAACTACTTTGAGATTAAAACCATATTTGGCATTCCGAAATATACATAGTTTAACAAAATGCAATGATAATGCCAATGTTGGTTTCATTTCTGTTAAAAACGGCATTAAAATGTGCTTATATGATGGATATACGCCTCTTTATTTGCAAATTTCAAAAGAAAATAAATATACTCATTTTCCCGATTGGTACAATAATATTGAATATGTTGAGGAAATTAATAGAGGATATGATGCACATGAAGACTTATTAGTGTCTGGAAGTTTTGAGGTTTCAATAAAGAAAGGCGAAAGTATTATTTTTTCGGCAAGCACTTCTGAAATTAGCGATACCTCATTATTAAAAAAAGTTTATTTAACGGAAATAAAAAATAGAATTCCGAGAAATAGTTTTGAAAATAATTTATGTAACGCTGCGCAGCAACTTATTATAAATCACAATAATAAAACAGAAATTATTGCAGGCTATCCATGGTATGGACGTTCGGGACGAGAAACATTTATGTCGTTACCGGGATTAGTATTATTAACAGGTGATTTTAAAAGTGCAAAAAAGATTTTTGACACAATGTTATCTGAACTCAATGGATCTTTATTTCCAAATTATGGAATAGGTAAAAATACAAATTATGAATCGGTTGATGCACCTTTATGGTTTTTTTGGGCATTACAGCAGTATGTAGAATTTATTACTACTGAAACTAATATTTGGAAAGAATATGGTAATTATATAAAGCAGATTCTCGAAGGATATAAAAAAGGAACACTCTATAATATAAAAATGCTCGAAAATGGTCTTTTGTGTTGTGGAGATGAAAATTCAACGCTTACATGGATGAATGCAAGAGTAAACGGAAAGCCGGTTACAAGTCGCTGTGGATGTGCAGTTGAGGTTAATGCTCTATGGTATAATGCAATAATGTTTTCGATTGAAAAAGCTAAATTAGCAAAAGATAAACAATTTGTTTCGGAGTGGCAAGCAATTGCCGATAACTTTCCTGATGTATTTAAAGATACTTTTTGGAGTAAAGAAAAAGGATATTTGTGTGATACTGTTTACAATGGGCTTAGAGATTGGACAGTTCGCCCGAATATGATAATAGCAACATCGTTACCATATTCGCCAATAAGCTCGAAAATCAGCGAATTGGTATTAGAAAAAGCCAAAATAGAATTACTTACCGAGCGTGGTTTGCGTACACTAACACCCGAACATCCAGATTACATTGGAAACTATTCGGGAAACGAAGTTGAACGCGAAAAAGCTCATCATCAAGGAAGTGTTTTTCCTTGGTTGTTTGGTCATTTTGCCGAAGGTTATTTAAAAGTTCATGGTATTAGCAAACTTAGCTTTATTAAACGACAATATGCACTATTTGAAGAAACTATTCGTGAACATGGTATAGGCACAATTTCCGAACTTTATGATGGTAATCCTCCTTATAAAGCCGGTGGAGCAATATCATATTCAACAAGCGTAGCCGAACTGCTACGAGTAAATTTTATTATTAATAAGTACGAAACCGAAAATCCCCAACTATGAAACGAGCATTAAACAATGTTTCACCCAATAGAATAACAATTAGCGAGTTCCATACGACAAATAAATAACAAAATAAAAATGAACGTATGAAAATATTGATGTTTGGCTGGGAGTTTCCTCCTCATATTACCGGTGGCTTAGGTACCGCTTGCTTTGGACTCACTAAAGGAATGATGAAACAAGGTATGGAAATTATTTTTGTAGTTCCAAAAGCTTATGGCGACGAAAGTCAGGAAGCAATTAGATTAGTAAATGCTTCTGAAATTACAATTGATTTCCGTTTTAAAGGAATTGAAGAATTTTTAAAAGAGCTTACTTATATTGAAATTGGTTCAAATTTGATACCTTATGTAGGTGAAGATGAATATTACACCCTTTTAAACGATTTTGAAAAGGAAGAAGTAAAAACTGAAAATTCCATTTATCAGCGAAAATATGAGTTTTCAGGCAAATATGGTAAAAACCTTATGGATGAAGTAACTCGTTATGCTTTAGTTGCTACAACGATAGCCAAAGAAAACGATTTTGATGTAATTCATGCTCACGATTGGTTAACCTATCCTGCCGGTATTGCTGCAAAAAAAATTACAGGCAAACCTTTGGTTGTTCACGTTCATGCAACCGAATTTGACCGCTCGGGAAAAAATATAAATACCGCAGTTTATGACATTGAACGAAAAGGAATGGAAGCTGCTGATACTGTTGTTACTGTGAGCAATTTAACTCGCCAAATTGTTATTGAAAAATATGGTATTAACCCCGATAAAGTTGTTACTGTTCACAATGCAGTAGAACCAACTTTAGAAAAAGATGATGACATATACAAAAAACAAATTTCAAATAAAGTAGTTACTTTTTTAGGCAGAGTTACATTTCAAAAAGGACCCGAATATTTTGTTGAAGCTGCTCATAAAGTAATCCAACGTGACCCAAATGTTCATTTTGTACTTGCCGGTGATGGCGATATGATGCCAAAAGTAATCAGACGTGTTGCTGGTTTGGGAATTGGTCATCGTTTTCATTTTACAGGTTTTTTAAAAGGTAAAGATGTAGAAAAAATGTTTGCTTTAAGCGATGTTTATGTTATGCCTTCTGTATCAGAACCATTCGGAATTTCTCCACTTGAAGCTATGCGTAGCAATGTTCCGGTTGTTATTTCAAAACAATCGGGCGTTTCCGAAATTTTAACTCATGCTTTAAAAGTTGATTTTTGGGATATTGAAGCTATGGCTGATGCAATTTATGGTTTACTGCATTATCCTGCATTATCAAAAATGTTTCAACAATACGGTCGAAGCGAAGTAGATAGTTTGCTTTGGGAAAATGCCGCCTTTAAGCTTAAAGAAATTTATAGTCAATTAGTTACAAAACAGTAAAAATTATTTATATGAGATCAATATGTTTTTATTTTCAAGTACATCAACCTTTTCGATTAAACACTTATCGTTTTTTTGATATGGGTGCTAATCATTATTATTTTAATGAATATCAAAATCAATATATTGTAAACAGAATTGCAAACAAATGCTACTTACCAATGAATAAGTTGATGTTACAGCTTATTAAAGAAAATGGAAAAAAATTTAAAATCAGTTACTCCATTTCAGGTATGGCATTAGAGCAATTCGAGAAATATACACCTGAGGTTATCGACAGTTTTAAAGCTTTAGCAAAAACAGGTTGTGTTGAATTTATTGCCGAAACATATTCTCATAGTTTGGCATCATTAAAAAGTAAAGGAGAGTTTGAATTTCAGGTAAATAAGCATAAAGATAAAATTAAAAAATTATTTGGAAAAGAACCTGTAACTTTTCGTAATACAGAGTTAATTTATTCCGATTCGATAGGGGAGATGGTTGCCGAAATGGGCTTTAAATCGATGCTTGTCGAAGGTGCGAAGCATGTTTTAGGGTGGAAAAGCCCTAATTATATGTATTGTAATGCAATAAATGAAAAATTAAAAATATTTACTCGAAATTTCACATTAAGCGACGATATTGCTTTTCGTTTTTCTAATCAATCGTGGGCAGAATGGCCATTAACAGCCGATAAGTTTGCAAATTGGCTAAATAAAGTTCCTTCAAACGAGGAGTGTGTAAATTTATTTATGGATTACGAAACTTTTGGCGAACATCAATGGGAAGAAACCGGTATTTTTGAATTTATGAAATCATTGCCAAAAGCTGTTTTTGAAAATACAAATTTTTCATTTTCAACTCCATCAGAAATGGTTGAAAATATTAAAACAAGCAATCCTATTCATGTTCCTTGGACTACATCATGGGCTGATGAAGAAAGAGACCTTACTGCTTGGATTGGTAACGAACTTCAAGACGATGCTTTTAATAGATTATATTCTTTGGAAAATAAAGTTAAAATGATTTCAGACCCTCATATTCAAAGAGATTGGGCTTATTTGCAAACAAGCGATCATTTTTATTATATGTGTACCAAATGGTTTTCCGATGGCTCGGTTCATAAATATTTCAATGCTTTTAGTTCTCCCTACGAAGCATATATTAATTACATGAATGTATTGTCTGATTTTATTTTGAGATTAGATAGTTTTTCAGCTCAAAATGAAATTTCTTATACTGAGAAAAATAAAAAAACTTCAAAGCCAAAAGTAGTAATAAAAACATCAGCAGCAAATAAAAAAGTTGTTGAAAAAACAAAATCAAATAAAACAAAAAAATAATAAAAGATTTTAAAATTCTCATTTTATAAATGTCAAAAAAAACAATAATAAAGCCGGACTATCTAATAGAAGTATGTTGGGAAGTGTGCAACAAAGTTGGAGGAATTCACACAGTAATTGCTACAAAAGCAAATAGTTTAATTAAAGAAAATAGAGATAATTATATATTAATAGGTCCCGATGTATGGAAAGAAACTCGAGTAAATCCTGAGTTTATTGAAGACCGAAAATTACTGAAAAGTTGGCGTGCTTATGCAGAACAATCGGGATTAAAAATGCGTATTGGTCGTTGGAATATACCTGGAAAACCAATTGTTATCTTAGTCGATTTTTCAACCTACATTATTGCTAAAGATAAAATATTTGCTGAGTTTTGGGAAAAATACAAGCTTGATTCAATAAGCGGACAGTGGGATTTTATTGAACCAACACTTTTTGGATACGCAGCAGGAAGACTAATAGAAAATTTTTGGGAATACAATATTTCGGCTCAAGACAAAATTGTAGCTCATTTTAACGAATGGAATTCAGGTGCTGGAATTCTTTATTTAAAAAATAGAGTTCCTCAAATAGCAACAATTTTTACTACTCACGGAACTATTTTAGGACATGCTCTTGCCAAGAATAATATATCAGTTAATGCGATTGAATTGCCTATTGATACAGAAGCACTTTCGTTTCAATATAATGTTAGAGCTAAATACTCCTTAGAAAAAATATCAGCAGAAAATTGTGATTGTTTTACTACTGTAAGTTTAATTACAAGCCACGAATGTGAAATATTATTAAATAAAAAAGTTGATATTGTTACTCCAAACGGATTTGATAGTAATACACAGATTACCAATGATATATTGATAAATAAACGTAAAACATCTCGAAAAATATTATCTCAAGTAGCAAAAGCAGTTTTAAAACGAGAAATTTCAACCGAAACTCAATTTATACTTACAAGTGGAAGGTATGAAATGAAAAACAAAGGTTTTGATGTTTTAATAAACGCACTTGGCAAGTTAAATAAAGAAGCAAAAAACAAAAAAGACATAGTTGTTTTTATAAGTGCTTTGGCTAATTCATGCGGTTTTCGACAAGATTTGGAATTAAACAGAACCGAACTTTACGAAGAAATTGCTATTGATGATTTTTTAACTCATTGGATTTTCGATTACGAGCACGACCCAATAATAAGTGCTTTTATTCAAAATGATTTACACAACTTGATTAACGATAATGTAAAAGTGATTTTTGTTCCCACTTATCTTGATGGTGAAGATGGGATTTTTAATTCAAAATATTATGATTTATTACCCGGTTTCGACCTAACTATTTTCCCATCGTTCTACGAACCTTGGGGATATACTCCTTTAGAAAGTATTTGCTTTGGAGTGCCAACAGTAACAAGTTCATTGTCAGGGTTTGGAAATTGGGTAAAAGAGGTTTTTGGAGATAATCAAAACGCTGTAAGCATTATTGACAGAACTGAAAACAACAATGAAGAAACAGAAAATCAATTAGTTAAAATTATTAAGCAATTTAATAACTCAGTTGAAAATGATATTGAAAACATAAAAGAATTAGCATTAACTATTTCAAAATCTGCTTATTGGGATAAATTAATTTCAAATTACTATAACTCTTATAATATTTGTTTGGATAAAGCTGCTCAACGATTTGATAAGTTTAAAACTAAAGTTTGTGTTTTAGAAGCTACAAATGGAACTCCAAAATTTGTCAGTTCCGATTGGCGAAAAATATTAGTTAAAATAAATTTGCCCGACAAATTAATAAAATTACAAGAATTATCACGAAACCTTTGGTGGTGCTGGAATTATAAAGCTATTGAGCTTTTCTCAAAGGTTGATGAACAACTTTGGGAATTAAATAATCAAAATCCAATTTCAATGCTCGAAACTTTATCTTACGAAAGGTGCCAGCAATTGATTGAGGATAAAGATTTTATGCAGCTTTTAGAAGATGTTTATAGCGATTTCGATAACTATTTAAGCAAAAAATCTGAATGCAAAGGTCATCAAGTAGCATATTTTAGCATGGAATATGGGCTACACGATTCACTTAAAATTTTCTCGGGAGGCTTAGGAATGCTTGCCGGTGATTATATGAAAGAAGCAAGCGATAGTAATGTAAACATGATAGGTATTGGACTTTTGTATCGATATGGATATTTTACGCAGCAAATTTCAAATTCAGGCGACCAATTAGATAGCTATCAGCCTCAAATATTTTCTCATTTACCAATTATTCCGGTTATAGATGCCGTTGGAAATTGGAGTAAAATTACAATAGCTTTTCCTGGTAGAACTGTTTATGCTAAGATATGGCGTGTTGAGGTTGGCAGAATACCACTATTGTTACTAGATACTGACATTGAAGAAAATAGCGAAAATGACCGAAAAATTACACATCAATTATACGGTGGCGACTGGGATAATCGTTTAAAACAAGAAATTTTACTTGGTATTGGTGGTGTTAGAATGTTAGAACAAATCTCAGTTAAACCCGATATTTATCATTGCAACGAAGGTCATGCAGCATTTGCTGTTATTGAACGATTAAAAAATTTAATGCAAAACTCAAATATTTCATTCTCGCAAGCAACCGAAATTGTTCGCGGATCGTCATTGTTTACTACTCACACACCTGTTCCTGCAGGACACGACTATTTTAGCGAAGATATGCTCAGAGTATATATGTCGCATTATCCGGCACGTATGAATATTAGCTGGGAAACTTTTATAAATCTTGGTCGAATACACCAAAATGATGTTAATGAACGCTTTTCAATGAGTGTTTTAGCTGCAAAACTTTCGCAAGAAATTAATGCTGTTAGCGAAATTCATGGCAGAGTTACTCGCGAAATGTTTAAAGATTTATATAAAGGTTATTTTCCCGAAGAGCTACATATTGGCTATGTTACTAATGGGGTTCACTATCCCACTTGGACTCATAAAAAATGGCAACAGCTTCATAAACAATGTTTTGGCGATGAATTTTTAGGTAATCAATCAAATCCAAAAATTTGGGAACAAATATATAATGTGCCTGATGAGCGGATTTGGAATTTGCGTACCGAATTGCGTACCGAAATGATGGACTATATTCGCATTCGCCTTACTCAAGATATGACTCGCCGTCAGGAAAATCCAAAACTGCTTTTTGATACACTTGATAATCTAAGAAACGATGTGCTTACAATTGGTTTTGCTCGTCGTTTTGCTACATACAAGCGTGCTTATCTATTATTTAGCAATTTAGAAAAACTTTCGCAATTAATTAATAATCCTCAGCAGCCAATACAGTTTATCTATGCTGGAAAAGCACACCCTGCTGATAAAGCAGGACAAGACCTTATTAAACGGATTATTGAAGTTAGTCGTATGAAAGAGTTTATTGGTAAAATAATTTTTATCGAAAACTATGATATGCAATTGGCTAAAAAATTAATTTCGGGTTGCGATATATGGCTAAATACTCCTACTCGACCTTTAGAAGCATCGGGTACAAGTGGCGAAAAAGCAGTTATGAATGGGGTATTAAACTTTAGCGTTCTCGATGGTTGGTGGGCAGAAGGTTATACCGAAGGAGCCGGTTGGGCGTTAAAAGAAGAACAAACGTACTCAAATAACGATTTTCAAGATGTGTTAGATGCTGAAACAATTTATAACAAAATTGAAGACGAAATTGCTCCAATTTTTTACAATCGTAATAAATCAAATATTCCCGAAATTTGGCTTTCGCATATAAGAAAAACTTTTAGTTGTATTTCGCCAACATTTACTATGAAACGCCAATTGGACGATTACTACAGTAAATTCTACTCAAAACTTTTTGAAAGAACCGACTTGCTAAAAGCTGATAATTTTGAATTATCAAGAAAAATTGCTCGTTGGAAAAGAGACATTATCAATGCTTGGGATTCAATTTTAATAATTAGTGTCAATATTATTAATTCTAATAATAACACTTTAATGCTTGGCGATACTTTTACTGCCGAAGTTACTATTGATTTAAGCTCAATTAAAACAGAAGATATCGGTATTGAAATTCTATTTGCAAAAAAGAAAAACGATGTAATTGATTCACTTTACAAAAGCTTTGAACTTCAACCAATTTTTACCGATGGTAGCATTTCAAAATATTCTTGTCAAATACCGGCAGTAAATGCAGGAGTATATAATTATATTTTCAGAATGTATCCAAAAAATGACTTTTTACCACATCGTCAAGATTTTGAGTTGGTTAGGTGGTTTTAGTTAAAGTAGTGGGAAGCAAAGTTAATTTGAAAATGTGCTAATTTGTTAATGCGATAATGTGCTAAAAAACAGAAGACTAATTGCTAAATGCTAACCGCTAAAAGCTACTGATTACTCAAAAACAACAAACAACTTAACGACTAAGAATAAAATAATTAAAAAGTGAAAAAACTAAAATACATTATAATAATTTCAATTTTATTATCTATACAAAACTTATATTCTCAAAAAGATAGAAATCAAATATTTTGGAAAACAATTGATAGCGGTTTGTTTCACACTCAATTACAAGCACCAAAATATACAAAAATTGGCGATTACAAAGTTGATGTTTTAAAAATCGACCCTGCTTTTTATGAATTTGAGATGAAATCGTCTGTACTTATCGATTCTTTAGAATATACAGCTCCCGAATGGTTAGAAAAAAATAATTATATAGCTGCAATAAACGCCGGTATGTATAAATTAAGCAGAGTGCCAATTTCAGTTGGTTTTATGAAAACGGATAAAATTATTGTAAATCAAAATAAAAGAAAAAATTATAAGTCGCTTCTTGCTTTTAATCCAAAAAATTCAAAATTGCCTTATGCCCAAATTGTAGATTTAGAAAACGATTCTACTTTTGATTTTGAAAAATATAATTCATGTTTACAATCTATCAGAATGCTTGATTATAAAGGACAACCAGTAACATGGAAATCAAAAACATATATGCGTTGTAGCATGGTTATAATTGGACAAGATAAAGCTGGTTTTATTTATTTTATTTTTACCCGCTCGCCAATTAAACCAAACGAAATGTCAGTTTTTTTAAGCAAGCAATCATTAAAATTAACAGGATTAATGTACCTCGAAGGCGGACCCGAAACATCGTATATTGTAAAACACCCAAAATTAAATATTGCAAAAATGGGTTGTTATGTATCACGAACATGGCAACGAAACAATTGTGATGAGTTTCGTAAAATTCCACATGTAATTGGG
>CAZRCF010000049.1:0-3658 GCA_964598505.1 uncultured Lentimicrobiaceae bacterium
AGGTTTTGTTTTATTAGATAAATCGAATCTTTTATCAAAAATATTTCCTGAATTTTGTTTGTTAAAAGGAGTTGATATTGTTGAAAATAGAGGTCATAAAGATAATTTTTATCACACTTTGCAAGTGCTTGATAATATTGCAAATGGCACAAATGATTTATGGTTGCGATGGGCAGCTATTTTACATGATATTGGAAAACCTAATACAAAAAAATATATACCAGAAATTGGTTGGACTTTCCATCATCACGAATTTGTTGGATATAAAATGGTTCCAACTATTTTTCAGCAACTTAAACTGCCTTTAAACGAAAAAATGAAATATGTTCAAAAACTTGTTGGTTTGCATTTGCGACCAATTGTATTAGCCGAAGATATTGTTACCGATTCTGCTATTCGTCGATTATTATACGATGCTGGAGATGATATTGACGATTTAATGCTACTTTGCGAAGCTGATATTACATCTAAAAACTCAGATAAAGTAAAAAAATATACTAATAATTTTAATCTTGTTCGACAAAAATTAAAAGAAATTGAAGAAAAAGACAAACTCCGAAATTGGCAACCACCTATCTCCGGCGAATTAATAATGGAAACTTTCAAAATTAATCCTTGCAAACAAGTTGGAGACATAAAAAACGCTATACGCGAAGCTATTCTCGATGGAATTATTGAAAACGAATTTCAACAAGCATATAATTATATGATTAAAATTGCTGCTGAAATAAATCTTTTACCAAAAAAATAATTATCAGCATTTATTATTTAAACAAGGACTACTTACAATAAAATATCCAATAACAGCACCAATAATTACACTACTATATGGACTTCCAGTTATTGCACAACCACCTGTGCACCCATAGAAAGTATAATACAAAAAACCTAATAATCCACCTGAAATTATTGCTACTGCGGGTTTCCAGAAATACCACGAACTTATTATTTGTTTGAAACCCTTAGGTTTATTTTCATTTTTACACGATTCACTCATATTTTTAAATATTATTAATTATTAATAGCGGTTAGCGGTTAGCTAAGTGTAATTTGTAACTTTTTACCACTAAGGCACTCAGAACACTATGTTTCACTAAGTAAACTTCATCAACACATTATCGTATTAGCACATTAGCACATCACTTCTCAATTCGTGCTGCTAACTTCATCATTCCACTTCCAACTTCCAACTTCCAACCTCAATCTTCAATCTTCCCACTTTTTCCTTTCTACTTTTATCTTTCACCTTTTCACCCTCTTTCAACCGCTCTCATCGGGCAATATCTAATACATTTTCCGCATTCGGTACATTTTTCTTCATCAATAATAGGAAGACCATTACCATCTTGAGAAATAGCTCCTAATGGGCAAACAATAATCATAGGACAACGATGATTTTGGGGGCAAGCACTTTTTTTTACTTTTAAAGCCATATTTTATTAGTTTTAATTCAACTGCAAAGGTAATAAAAAAAATTCAATATATCACATTAGTATCACTTAAATCATATTAATATCATTAAATATTTTGTATTTTTGCAAAAATATATTTCTAATGGATAGGATTTTTGATAAAAAAATAGAAAATATCGAACTTAAAGAACTTTTTGAAAGCGATGAAAAATGCTTACAATTAATTTCAAGCATTAAATGGTCAGATGGATTTGTATGCAGGAAATGTGGAAACACAAACTATTGTAAAGGGAAATCAGCCTATTCGCGAAGATGCACAAAATGCAAATCAGAAGAATCGGCAACATCAGAAACAATGTTTCATCATTGCAAATTCCCAATTAGTAAAGCTTTTTACATAGCATACCATGTTTGTAAAGAAAAAGAATCAATATCTTCTTATGAATTTGCTCGTCGTTTATCACTTCGCCAAATGACTTGTTGGAGTTTTAAAAACAAAATTGCTGCTTCAATAAATGAAATAAATTCAATTTCAGAAAAAGAGAAAAATAAAATATTAAAAATTATTCAAGAATAAACGTGTTGAATAACATTAAATTATGGCTTTTTTTTATTTATTGCTTTTTATTATTAAATAATCAAATATAAATTTATATAAATTTGCAATAATTTTTAAATAGCTTATATTTGTAGAAAAAATAAGTAATAAATTATATTAAAAAAACTATTAACAAACCCTTAAAAAGGTAGAAATATGTATATTTATAAGTTTAGAGTTCAAGTAGAGGAAATTGAAGATTATATTAGAGATATTGAAATATCTGTAAATCAAACCTTTGAAGATTTTCATAATTCAATAATCGAGTGTAATGGATTAGATGGAAAAGAACTTGCTTCATTTTTTATTTGCGATTCAAAATGGAGAAAGCAAAGAGAACTTACATTAATGGATATGGGTGTGGAAGAAATTTCTGCCGATATAGCTCAATATGATGATGAAGATTATGAGGATTTGAATAAATCGATAAAAGTGCCTCGTACTTTAATGAAAAAATCGGCAATAAATCAATATATTGATGACCCTCATCAATATATTATCTATATGTACGACTACATAAATCCTAAAATATTTTATATTGAACTTATTAAAACCACCGAAGCTCAATCGGGAACAAATTATCCAAGATGTACGTTATCTGAAGGTAAACTGCCTGATAATAAAAAAAATAATTTTCCAATACTTGGAACCATAGGTGATGAAGATTTTGATAATATTGATGACGTTGATGAAGAAGAATTATTAATTGATGACATTGACGATTTATCAGAGGAAGTAAATGAAGAAGAATCTGGATTTGAAAACGATAACCCCGATTTTGACAACGAAAAATTCTAATGCAAAAACTTTATGCGTTATTGCCGGACCAACAGCTTCGGGCAAAACAGATTTGTCTATTAATTTAGCACTTCATTTTAACACATCAATAATTTCAGCCGATTCGCGACAATTTTATAAAGAACTAATAATTGGTGCTGCAACTCCAACGGTAGATCAATTAAATGCTGTAAATCATTTTTTTATTGGAAATTTAAGTGTTACCGATAATTATAATGTGTCGAAATTTGAAGTAGAAACATTACAAAGATTAGATATACTTTTTCAAGAAAAAGATATTGTTTTTCTCACAGGTGGCTCTGGCTTGTATATTGATGCAGTTTGCAAAGGCATTGATATTCTTCCCGACCCTGATTTGGTTTTACGTGCTGAATTAAATAATATTTATCAAAATCGAGGTATTGAACCATTACTAATTCAACTCGAAAAACTTGACCTTGAATATTATAAAATTGTAGATAAAGCTAATCCTGTTAGGATAATTCGTGCAATTGAAGTATGTTTGCAAACAGGGAAAACATATACTTCACAACGAAAACAAATAGCTTGTAAGCGAGATTTCAATATAATTAAAATTTGTATAAATCGCCCACGAGAAGAGCTTAATGATAGAATTAACCAAAGAACAGAATTAATGATAAAACAAGGATTGATTGATGAAGTTAAGTCATTACTTCCATACAAAAACTTAAATTCATTAAAAACAGTTGGTTATAAAGAAATATTTGAATATTTAGACGGAATTATTTCAATAGAACAAGCTATTGAAAATATAAAAACAAATACCCGACGGTATGCAAAACGACAATTAACTTGGTTTCGTCGCGATAAAGAATATTCATGGTTTTCG
>CAZRCF010000049.1:3758-13146 GCA_964598505.1 uncultured Lentimicrobiaceae bacterium
ATTGAACTTTTATCTTCTACAATTAGATAGTAAACTCCTTGATTTAATTTATTTATACAAATATCATTAAATGAAAAATAATTAATACCTGTTGTAAGGCTTTTTGTACTTTTATAAATTACTTCTCCTAATTGATTATAAATTGATATATTCGTTACCCCATTAAAAATAGATTTTAAAGTAATAATACTTTCATTAGAAATTGGATTGGGATAAATTTCAACATCACTCAATTGATTCTTCATTTCTTTAATTTCTGTTGGGATATATGTAATTCGCAAACTGTCCATAACAACATTAGTTAAAGGTTTGTCGTTAGCATCAACTGGAACAATTCCAATAGCTTGAACAACCGAAAAATTTGAAATTACAATTCCGAATACAGGATGATTTGGATTTAGATAAGTATTGTTTACTAAATTAATAAAAAATTGACTTGTTCCTGTATTTGGTCCACTATTAGCCATAGCAATAGTTTTCTGTAAATTACTAACAAATGGTGTAAATTCATCAGGAATAACTAAAGCCGAACCACCCGAACCAGTTCCAGTAGGATCACCTCCTTGAATCATAAAACCATCAATAACTCTATGAAAAATTATACCATCGTAAAACTTTGATGTAACTAAGTTTAAAAAGTTTGCAGTAGTTATTGGTCTCTTTGAATCCTCCATTCTAACTACAAAGTTTCCCTTTGTTGTATAAAATGTAACTTCAGTTTGTGCAATAGAAAAAAATGTTATCAAAGAAAACGATAACATTAATAGTATTTTTGTTTTCATTTTATTGGTTTTTTTTACTACAATTTATTTATATAGGAATTATTCAGTTATCTTCTGCAAATATAAATATCTTTAATAATAAAACAACAAATTATAAAAAACAAAAAAACTATATTTTTTCAATCAATACAATTGCATAAGCCGAAACACCTTCTTCTCTACCAATAAATCCTAATTTTTCGGAAGTTTTAGCTTTAATTGAAATTTGATTTTCGTTTATGTTTAATATTTTTGATAAACATAATTTTATTTCAGGAATAAATAGAGCAAGTTTTGGTTGTTGAAGAACCACCGTAGTGTCAAAATTTACAATTTTCCAACCATTATTTACTATTAAACCATTTACTTTTTGTAATAAAATTTTGCTATCAATACCCTTATATTCAGGGTTAGTATCGGGAAACTGCGAACCAATATCTGGCAAGCCAACAGCACCAAGCATTGCATCGCAAATTGCATGAATTAATACATCAGCATCTGAATGCCCCAATGCCCCTTTACTATGTTCAATTTTAACACCACCAATAAAAAATGGTATTCCATCTACAAGTTTATGAGTATCGAAACCAAAGCCTATTCGCATGTGTATTTATTAATTTTGTTGCTTAGCTAATGCATCAAAATCAAAGCTAAGAGTAAATCGAATTGTGTTGGCAAGTGGATTATTGTTTTTAACAGCAACTAAGTATGCAGCATCAATTCCAAAAACAAGATAACGCAAACCTATTCCGGCAGTAAAATATTGACGATCTCCTTTAGTTTGATTTTCGTAAAAATATCCCATTCTAATAGCAGCTCTTTTTTCGTACCAATATTCTAATCCTACCGACCAGTTTATTTCACGCATTTCCTCTTTAAAGCCACCTGGAGCATCATAAAAAGATTGAAACATTCCACTTACAATTGATACATTTGGATCCATACCACTTTCAATAATATAATTTCCTGATGGGTCTTTAGCATTGTTTCCAAGTGAATCTATTTGATATATTGGTGGTGTAGGAACTAGCAACTTATTAAAATCAACACCTAATGAAAAAGAGTTATGTTCGTCAATATCAAGATTTATTGCAGTTCCAAGTCGTAAGTTAGTTGGAATAAAGTCTTTTCGTGTACTTTGAGTGTAAGATATTTTTGCACCAATATTTGAAATATTCATTCCGAATGCTAATTCGGTTTTTTTAACACCCGATATTTTTAATGGTTTGCGATAATATAATGCTATATCAGCTGCAACTGATTGTCCTGCTTTTGAACTTTCGCCACCAACATATTGACCTAAAGTTAGATTTGAGTATATATATCTACCTGCAATAGCCATAGAAAAATTCTTTGATAGCAAACGCGACCAAGCTAAATCAAAAGAATATTCATGAGGTTGATAATCACCTTGACTTACACCGTCTTCGTTAGTAAAAGTAATATTACCTAAAGAAAAGTAGCGTAAAGAAGCAGCAATAGTATTTGATTTATCAATTTTATAAAAACCCCCAAGATGTCCTAAATTAATATCATTAACAAGTTTTTTCAACCAAGGAACATACGAAATTGCAACTCCCATTTTTTTTTCGGCAAATGAGTATTTAGCGGGATTAAAAAACATAGAACCATTATCGGGAGTGGTAGCAACACCAACATCACCCATACTTCCACCTCGTGCATCTGGTACTATTTGCAAAAATGGCACTGCTGTGGTAATTGTATTTAATTGTAAATCTGACCTTTTAATTTGAGAATATGAGTTTTGTGAAATTAAGAGCAATAATGCTCCAACAATAATTATTAATTGACTTTTATTTTTCATACGTTCATTTTTAATTTGTTTTTTATTTGTAGTATGGAACTCGCTAATTATCATCCTCTTGGGTGAAATTTTGTTTAATGCTCGTTTCATGTTCTTAAATATATAAATCTTTATTTTTTTTCCGACTGCAAAGGTAACGCTATTTTTTTTTATTTATTATTATATGATTACAATTTTTCCTGTTTTTTCTGCAATTTTCCCTACACTATTTGTTACTGAAATCTTAAATATATAAATTCCATTAGTTATTTTTGAGCCATAATCGTCTTTTCCATCCCACTGTATTGGCTCGCATCTATAGCCATAAGTTAAAGTGTTTTGCTCAATGGTTTTAACCAATCTTCCTGTTATATTAAATATTGAAATTTTCACACCTAATATTCCTTCATCTTGATTATGATTAAAAATAAAATTTGTATAGTTTGAAAACGGGTTTGGATAATTAATTGCATTATCAATTGTAAACTCAGAGCTATTAACTACATTAAATTCAATTGATTTTTCAATAGAATTGTTCATAATATCCCAAACTCTAACTGTAAGCTTATGTAATCCTTCCGATAAATTTTCGAAAGAATACTTAAATTTGCCAGAATTGTATTTATTTAAATCCGATTCGTAAAAATCGTTTAAAATAATACTATTTTCATAATCATCGTCAAGAATTGCTACTGCATCATGTCCTATGCCACTTCCAGTAATATTTATACCAGTAAAATCGTTCACGAGAGCTAACAACATTGGATTTTCGTTTGTTAATCCACCACTAATAAATTTTGTATCATTCATATATAAACTTAACTCAGGCGGAGTTTCATCATTAATTAAAGTATCGTATACTCCACCAACAATAAAATTATTAAAATATCCATTTGCATCTGCAGTATCACATTTTGCGTAATAGCTTATTTTACCAAATCCATAATTATAACCAATATCCTTAGGAACTATAAATGAAAATTCAAAATCTCCACTTGTAACTTTTACTTTCCCTTTAAATAAAATATTATTTAACATCTCAAACTGAACTATATGAGCTGGTGGATCATTTCCCAATGTTTGCATTTTTGATGGTTTATCAAAAACAGTAGGGAATAGATATCCATTATATGAATTTAGTTTATTTCCCAGTTCATCAGTAATTTGTCCTTTTATTGTTACAAACGATTGCGATTTAATAGTATCGGGAGTTACAGAAACTGCTTGATTATTTACATGAGTTGTTTCAACTTTATACTTTGGGTATGACAAAACTATTGATGGATCGCCAATTAAAACAAAACTTCTTAAATTATTCCAATCGGAAGGAGACGAATTTTTTCCGGTTGATATTAAATCGCCTAAAGTTAAATATTTAGAACCAATTTTATGAAAGGCGTTATTTAAAATATTTATTCCTAATGTTTCATTTGTACCACTCCATGCAATTCGTGAACTTGTAATTAATGCTACAGCACCTCCATTGTTATTTAAAAATGCTGACTCGCCAGCTGTAGTAACTTGTGGATCATCAAAATGAGAGAAAGAGCAAGTTAATGTAAGCATTATTGGCATATTATATTTATTCGACCATTTTGAAATATCATCCATCCTTAATATTCTTTCGTGAGCCCAACCAACACCACCTCCATGACCCACATAACTCATTAACAGACAACCTTTTCTCATTCTTTGAGCTATTGCATTTTCTACATCAGGATATCTCTGACCACCAGAATTTGAAGTCTGAGGATAGGCATCTAAATATATTTTCTCTACATTGTAATTTTTATAGTTTTGTTCAATTACACTACTCAATGAAATAGCTCCATTCAAATGTGAAATTTCGTTATTATCAGCATCATCACCTATTATTGTTACAGTATTTCGCCAGTCTCCAAAATTTGACACAATGTTTGGATTTGAAATATTAGTTGTTTCATCTCTATTACTTAAATATCTAATAGTTTTGTCAACCATATCATTTGCTTCACTTAACGATTTTACAACAAATCTTCCAACACTAATATCTAATAATCCAAATCCACAATTTTCTCCCTCATCATCATCTAATAGAGTATAATAATCATCACTTCCCCAAGAAAATTGCTCTTGAATTGAATTGTTATTTTCATAAGTTGGAACATAATTACCACCAAACCCTAAAATATTTTTATAATCGTAAGACGCATCGCCAAATAGAAGTAGATATTTTAAACTATTTGGTCCATATTTGTCATAAAACATTTTCATAAAATCGCGAATTGCTGTTGGATCGGGCGAACCACTTCCAAACTCATTATAAATTTGATTTGTAGGCACAACATGAACCGATAACCCTCGATTTGAATTATGATAATTTGCTAAACGCTGTGCTTCAGAAATAAAACCCGGATAACTAACAATTATCATATCCGCAGCCGACAAACTATGTAAATTTTGATTTGTAACTTTTTCAATATATTGTGGAGTATAAAATAATTGACCATTAAATGCTATAAATTCGTGCAATGAGTCAGCAGTTGATTTAAAAGTAAGAGTTGAGCCTGAAAGCAAAGTTGTTACTTTTTTTGCATTATTAAAATCTGTAACATCCCAAACAGTAGTTGAACTTCCATTTAATATTTGATATTCAGCAATGTTTCCTATACCCACAGAAATAGGATCTCTAAATGAAAACTGAGGTGAACTTTGGTTTAAATTACATCTTCCATTTATTGCCAAATAATTTAGCCAACCTTTAGCAGAGCTTGTAGGTTTGTTGAATGTTATATTTACATTAAAAGATGAACTTGATGGTGTAAAATAAAAAATATTGCTATTTTGACTTGCTGCATTTGAAGCACTAGATGAAATTGACAAGATTTGATTACTCCCCCCAATATTGGTAAAAAAAGAAGATGCGTTTTGTGAATTTGCAGCCGCTTTAACCCCAATTATTATTGGGCTCGATAAGTCAAGATTTTGAAATACAAAAGGGAAAGAATACGAAGTTTTATTGTCAAATAATTCTCCAAACCAATCTTTGCCAGATTTTAATAAATTATACTTATCATTTTCATATACTCTAAAATCACTGTATTTTGTAGCTATTTGATTAGCTGCTTCGGTAATTGGAGCAATACTCTGAACACGTTTTTTTGTTCCAATAGTATTATCAAAAGTAATAAAATAATAAGCTAAATTTGAATAATTATTTTGAGTATGCTCAAATATTTGATTTATTTGATTATATTTCCATTCAATAGGGCTTTTTGCATAAAAAAGCACATAATCGTTGTCGTTAAATTGTCCATCGCCACCACCATTAACATATACAGCATTTTCGGCTAAATCATCAGTTCTGTATGTTGAATTTTTTTCAGGTAGTGGAGTTCCTCCATTGCCAAAAACAGATATATTTGATGGATCAACATTGTTTGGGTTTAATCCCATTGCAACAACATCTTGTTTTGTTATTTTGTAAATTCCACTATAACTAACTGCGTATTTGTACCAATTCCCTGTTGCTAAAACCGATGATGTAGCATACGATTTTGTTTTTTTATCTTTAATCTCTTCACTTAATAAAACTTCAATTTCATATTTAATTAATCGCTCAAATTTTCCGTTTGAAGGGTTTTTTACAATTGGGCAAAAATTTATCAATAAATAAGGGGTTTTTTTTTCAGAATAAATTGATGAGTTAAATTTTATTTCATTATCGAGATTAAAATTAATTAAATTTGTTAAAATTAATTCGCTAACAGGCACAAATTCAAATACTTGATTGATAATTTTTATTTCAATATTTTTATAATTTACTGGTAATTTATATTTAATATCGCAATAGGGCAACTCTCTATTACCATTTGGATAAAAACAACCTTGGAATTTTAATGATGTATAAGATATTTCTTTATTAACATATTTAGTTACTGGATTTTCCCATTCAAGAGAGTCTTTAAAAATAATTTTTTGCGAATACAAATTTATACTTAGTAGAATTAAAAAATAAAAAAATGCAATAATTTTAAAAATTTTCATTTTATGTAATTTTAGTAAAATAATTATAATAACTAAAAGCGAAATAAAATATTGTTTAAATAAAAAAAACATAATAATAAATGCAACATTTTTATTATTGTTTACGTTTAAAACATATAATAATATCAAAATGTTTTAGGATTTAAAAACAAAATTAATATAAAAAAAAAAAATAAAAAATAAAATATTTTGCAAAAAATATTGTTATTAAAAGAAAATATTGTATTATTGTACCATAAATATGAGTAATACTATGATAAAATTACCAAGATTATTAGGAAAAATTATATTTTTCATCGCAATAGGGACTATTAGTCTTAGAGCACAGGATGCTCAATTTTCGCAATTTTATGCAAATCCATTATACCTAAATCCAGCATTTGCTGGTTCATCAGGATGTCCAAGAATTGGGATTAACTTTAGGGATCAATGGCCTTCATTAACTGGTACTTTTGTAACCTACACTGCTGCTTATGATCAACATTTTAGCAAACTTTCTGGTGGTATAGGTATTTTATTTATGGGCGATAGAGCTGGAGAAGGTACAATTAACACAAATAGCTTAAGTGCTATGTATGCTTATAAATTAGATGTAAGCAGAAAATTTTCTATTAGAGCAGCACTTCAAGCAACTTATCAGCAAAAAACATTAAATTGGGATAACCTAAAATTTGGAGACATGATTGATCCAAAATACGGTTTTGTATATCAAACATCTGAACCAAATGTCTCTGAATCAAAAGGATATGTTGACTTTTCAGCTGGGATTTTAGGTTATTCCGAAAACTTTTTTGCAGGAGTAGCCGTTCATCATCTTACAGAACCTGAAGAAGGATTTTTAAGTATTACTAATCTTCCACGCAAATATACCGCTCATGCTGGGATGATTATTGATATTAAAAGAAAAAGTAAAATTTCTCGTTCTCTTGAAGATGTTAGTATTTCTCCTAATATAATGTATCAACAACAAATGCAATTTCAACAAATGAACTATGGTTTTTATTTAAATAGGTATCCTTTTGTTGGAGGGTTATGGTTTCGCCAAAACTTTACTAATGCAGATGCAATGATATTTTTATTTGGGATTCAGCAAGAAACTTTTAAATTTGGTTACACTTATGACCTTACAGTATCTAAACTTACCAATACTTCTGGGGGAGCACACGAAATTTCGTTTATGTACCAATTTAGGTGTCCGGAAAAAAAGAGAAAAATTAGAGCAATAAATTGTCCATCATTTTAGTTTATATAGTATATTTGCAGTCGAAAATTAAATCATAATAACAATGAATAAATTAAAACTTATCCGCGTTTCAGTAATTTCAGCACTATTTCTATTAGGTATATATTCATGCGGCAACAAAGGCGCATCAAGCACAACTGGATGGGAATATAACAATGCGAAAAATGGCGGTTTTGAGGTAGCACCTTTTGAAGAACAAATGACCGGACCTGGTTTAGTATTAATTGAAGGAGGTCGCTTCACTATGGGAAGAACAGAACAAGACGTTATGGGCGATTGGGATAATTCTCCTCGTACTGTAACTATTCGTTCGTTTTATATGGACGAGGTAGAAATTAGAAACCTCGATTATCTTGAGTATTTACATTGGATTTATAGAGTTTTTGCACCAGCTGATTTAATTACAGTATACCGCAAAGCTCTTCCAGACTCTTTAGTTTGGAGACAAAAACTTGCTTATAACGAACCACTTGTGGAAAATTATTTCAGACATCCAGCTTATCGTGAATATCCTGTTGTTGGTGTTAGTTGGGAACAAGCAACAAAATATTGCTCGTGGAGAACCGATCGCGTAAATGAAATGATACTTGTTGAAATGGGACTTGTAAATCTTGTACCCGACCCAACTGCAGAAGGATATTTTAATACTGATGCGTACTTATCATATCCAGAATATGAAGGTAATAGCGACAAACGTTTACAAAGTATTGTTACAGGTGAAAACAGAAATGTAAAACTTGAAGACGGTATTATGTTGCCAAAATATCGCCTACCAACCGAAGCTGAATGGGAATATGCAGCTGTTGGATTAATTGGTAATTCAATTTCAGAACGTATTCTTGAAAGAAGAATATATCCTTGGAATGGGCACATCCTTCGTACAAATGATAATAAATTTTATGGCGATTTTGTAGCTAATACTCGTCGTGGCAGAGGTGATTATATGGGTGTTGCTGGTCATCTTAATGATGGTGGTGAAATTACATCTCCTGTATATTCATATTGGCCTAACGACTTTGGTTTATATAATATGGGTGGTAATGTTGCTGAATGGGTAATGGATGTTTATCGTGCAAATTCAAATGAAGACGTTAACGAATTAAATCCTTACCGTGGCAACGAGTTTATGACTAAAAAAGTTGAAAACGATGAAATTGCAGAACGCGATTCAATTGGAAATATTCCAATGGTTGCTGCATCTGAAAAAAATGATTACAAAATCAATCGTCGTCGTAACTATAGAAAGTCAGACAATATTAATTTTATTGATGGCGATTGGACAAGTTCAAATGTTGGTCCTACCAAATGGCAAACTAACGATCCTAATGGGACTGCTACTATGTATAGCACTGATATTATGAATAAAGCCGAATCAAGTGATTTGAAAAATAACTCTTTAGTAACCGACAAATCACGTGTATATAAAGGTGCTTCATGGAAAGATATTCAATATTGGGCTAGCCCCGGTAATAGACGCTTTTTAGAACAAGATGAAGCTTCTGATTGTATTGGTTTCCGTTGTGCTATGGTTAGACTTGGTTCACCAGTTATTGG
>CAZRCF010000050.1:0-13078 GCA_964598505.1 uncultured Lentimicrobiaceae bacterium
TGCGACGAATCGGTATCGGCATTAGATGTATCGGTGCAAGCACAAGTTTTAAATTTGCTTAATGAGCTAAAAAATGAGTTTGGATTTACCTATATTTTTATTTCGCACGATTTATCGGTAGTTCATTTTATGTCGGATAGAATTATGGTAATGAAAGATGGCATTATGCAAGAGTTTGGCGATGCCGATAAAATATATTCACATCCAAAAACCGAATACACAAAAAGCTTGATTGATGCTATACCAGGTAAAAGCGAAGGTATAATTTAAAAAAATGACAATATTATTTTACAGAAGAGCCTCAAATTCAATTAATTTGAGGCTCTTTTGTAAAGATTTTTTATTATTAAACTTCTGCAGGAGTTTCTATTTCTGCTGGAACTTCATTTTCAGCTTTAACTTCTACTTCAGCAGGAGTTTCAACTTTCGTTTTAACTTTTGCTTCAGGTTTTGTTTTTGTTTCAATTGGTGCTTTTACTTCAGGTAAAATAATTGAAACAAATGATTTTCCACCAAATGTTTTTTTGAAACTAACTATACCATCTTTTAATGCAAATAGAGTATGGTCTTTACCAATACCAACATTTAAACCAGGATTATGTTTTGTTCCACGTTGACGAATAATGATATTGCCGGCTTTGGCTACTTGTCCGCCAAATAATTTAACGCCAAGACGCTTACTATGCGATTCACGACCGTTATTTGAACTACCGACACCTTTTTTATGAGCCATAATACTTTTTTTTTACTGTTAAACTTGATTTAATTATGCAACAATGTTGTTGATCTGAATCTTTGTCAAATATTGACGGTGACCATTCAGTTTTTGGTATCCTTTTCTTCTTTTCTTTTTAAATACCAATACTTTGTCGCCTTTCAGGTGGTTTAACACTGTAGCGGAAACTTTGGCACCCTGTACGTTGGGTGTTCCGATGTTTATTTTGCCTTCGTTTTCGATCAATAACACTTTTTCAAATTCAACGCTGTTACCTTCTTCGGCTTGCAAGCGGTGAACGAAAAGCTGTTGATCTTTGACAACCTTAAACTGTTGTCCTGCGATTTCAACAATTGCGTACATTACTTTTTAATTTTTTATTTATAATTTCATTTAGGACTGCAAATTTACAAAATATTTTTATTAAAAAAATTGTTTTTTATACTATTTTTCTGATTGTGAATGTATTTTTATTGCTAAAATATTAAAAAAGCCTATTAATGTAAGAGATTATGCACTACAAAAGTAATGCAATATATGATAAATTTGCTAAATTATTTAATTTTTCGGAAAAAAACTTGTAGGTTTGCACTATAATTTTTACAATATCAATGATAACTGTTAATTCACTTTCGATACATTTTACAGGCGAAGATCTTTTTAACAATATCTCTTTTGTGGTTGCCGATAACGACAGAATTGGTTTAACCGGAAAAAATGGTGCCGGAAAATCAACTTTAATTAAAATTTTATCAAGACAATTAGAACCCGAAAAAGGTAATATTATATGCACTAATGGGCATCAAATAGGATATTTGCCTCAAGATTTAAACCCAAACAGTAAAAAAACAGTTTGGCACGAAACATTAACTGCTTTTGACGAAGTACATCGCCTCGAAAAATTAATCCATGATATTTCTAAAGAACTATCGGATAGAGTTGATTATGAATCTTCAGAATTCACAAATCAATCAATAAAATTAAGTGAAGCATCAGAACGATTACATATTATTGGTGCAGGCAATATGAATTCGGAAGCAGAAAAGGTGCTTCTGGGGCTTGGGTTTGAGCCATCTGATTTTTCTCGACCTTTAAAGGAATTTAGCAGTGGCTGGCAAATGAGAGTTGAATTGGCTAAAATATTGCTTCAACGCCCCGAAATAATGTTACTCGATGAGCCTACTAACCATCTTGATATTGAATCTATTCAGTGGCTTGAACAATTTTTATCTATTTACAGCGGTGCTATAATCTTGGTTTCGCACGATAGGGCTTTTCTCGATAAGGTTACAAACCGAACAATAGAAATTAGTTTAGGAAGTATTTACGATTATAAATGTTCGTATTCCGACTATGTAGAGCAACGTTTCGAGCGTATGGAGCATCAAACAAAAGCTCTGAATAATCAGCAACGCGAAATTGAAGAAATTGAACGTTTTGTTGAACGTTTTCGTTATAAAGCTAGCAAATCAAAGCAAGTTCAATCGAAAATTAAATTGTTAGATAAAATTGACAGAATTGAAGTTGATGAATCGGATAATTCGGCTATTCATTTTCGATTTCAGCCGGCACCTCATTCCGGAAAAGTAGTTGTTGATGTTAAAGATGCTGTAAAAATTTATGATGAAAAAGTAATTTTAAACAAAATAAATATTTCGGTAATAAAAGGTGAAAAAATTGCTTTTGTTGGCAGAAATGGCGAAGGAAAAACCACTCTTGCTCGTATGATTGTTAATGATTTAGGTGTTACCAAAGGCTTTGTTGGCACTGGGCATCAGGTAAAAATTGGTTATTTTGCACAAAATCAGTCTGTTTTGTTAAATCCAAATAAAACAGTTTTTGAAACTATCGACGATATTGCAGTTGGTGATATTCGTACTCGAATTAGAGCCATTTTGGGTGGTTTTCTGTTTTCGGGCGAAGATATTGATAAGAAAGTTAAAGTGCTTTCGGGTGGCGAAAAAGCTCGATTAGCGTTAGCAAAACTATTACTAACACCTTATAATTTACTTGTGTTAGATGAGCCAACTAATCACCTTGATATGCGTTCTAAAGATGTTCTGAAATCGGCTTTGCTACAATACGATGGTACTTTAATTATTATTTCACACGATAGAGATTTTATGCAAGGACTTACCGATAAGGTTATTGAGTTTAAAAACAGCCAAATTAAAGAGCATATAGGCGATATTTACGACTTTCTTGAATCGCGAAGTTTAGAACATTTAAAAGATTTAGAAATTAATAATGTTGCTCAAAAAAATATTTCAAACGAAGAAGAAACAGTATCGGATAATAAAAAATCATGGGAAAAGCGAAAAGAAATTGAAAGCCAGATTAGAAAGGTAAAATCGGAAATTAGCAAAGTGGAAAAACAGATAAATAACCACGAAGAAAAGCTAAAAGAGATGGACTTAAAACTTTCGCAACCAGAAAATTATCAAGAAGAAATAAATTCGGGAAGTTTGTATCGCGAATATGATAGCATTAAACACAAAATTGAGTGTTTGCTTACCGAATGGGAGATTATGCACGAGTCATTGTTGGAGTTTGAATAAAAAAGGATATGTATTGAATGATATATGTAGTTGTAGTGAGTTTGTCACAGCAATCTGTTTTACAATTACATGAATAATAACAATATTGGCATTTTATTACAAACACTAATTATAAATTTTTTCTGATAATTTATATTTTTCTGATAATTTATGTAAGTTTGTATTAAAATAAATTAATAAAATTATATTTTTTGAAATATTAATCGTCAATATATTATGAACAGATTTTATTTAAAAATTATTCTTCCTTCTATTGTTTCAATACTTTTGTTTATTCTCACTATTTTCCTATTTATTATTCCACATTTTCAGCAAAATATAATGAATGGAAAAAGAGAGATGATTAAAGAGTTAACTAATTCAGCTTGGAGTATATTAAATAAGTATGAAAATGATGAAAGGAAAGGGCTATTAACTCAAGAATTAGCACAAAAAACTGCTGTTTCAAGAATACAATACTTAAGATACGGTGAAGAAAATAAAGACTATTTCTGGATAACTGATTTATTTCCAAAAATGATTATGCATCCATATAGATCTGAATTAAATGGCAGTGATTTGTCAAATTTCACTGACCCACATGGGAAAAAATTATTTGTAGAATTTGTCAAAACTGTTAAAGAATCAGATCATGGTTATGTAGATTATATGTGGCAATGGAAAGATGATTCACTTCATATTGTTTCAAAACTATCTTATGTGAGAATATTTAAGCCATGGGGCTGGGTAATAGGAACAGGTATTTATATTGAAGACGTAAAAAAGGAAATCAAAGCTCTTACACAAAAACTGCTGTGGATTTCAGTGGGAATTTCATTTTTAATTGCATTTTTACTCCTATTTATTTCTCAACAAAGTTTAAAAATTGAAAAAAAAAGAATTGAAGCCGAAAAGGAGTTACATAAATCAAAAGAAAAATATAAAACGCTTGTAGAAGCTGCAACCGAAGGATTAATTATGCTCGTAGACGGGAAAATAAGTTTTTATAATAGCATTATTAGCAAAATGACAGGGTATGAAAGCAATGAACTGATTAATTGTCAATTAATAGACTTAATAAGTGAAAATAATAACAAAGATATTATTAATACTTTTTCAAAGAATATTGTTAAGGAAGGACAATATGAAATAAATTTAAAAAAGAAAAACGGAAGTTTTGTTGAAGTTTTAGCTACTTCTTCTAATGCAATATTTTACAATAACGCTGTAAATATAATTATTGTCAAAGATATTACAATAGACAGAAATTCAAATTTTTTAAGTTTGGATTATCAAAAATTAATAAACACGCTAAATATTGGTTTTTTTAGAGCCCGAATAGATAATAAAGGGAAATTTATATATGCTAATGAAACTACTTTAAGAATTCTAGGATATGAAAACTTTACTGAATTATCTGAAACCCATATACTTGAAATGCTTACAAGTTCTGAAGACAGAAAAACTCTTAGAAGTAATTTAATTAAAAATGGATTTGTGAAAAATAAAGCAATAAAAATACTAAAGAAAAATAACGAAAATGTATTTGTTGCTGTAACTCTTGTATTAATTAATAAAGAAAATTCAAGAGATTTAATTTGTGATGGAATTATTGAAGATATTACAAGTCAAGAAAAAGAAAAAGCCGAAATAAATTATTTAATATCCGAATTAAAATCAAATAGTTTTTTAGTTGAACAATCAGTAAAAAATTATTTATCACCACTTAATACTTTTGATGCAGATTCAACAATAAGTACTACAATTAAAGAATTATCTAAGAAAAAAACAGACAATTTAATACTAACTAAAAATAGTAATCAATATTTAGGAATTATTACCAATAGCGATATTCAAAATAGAGTTTTATCTTTAAATCTTCACTTAGACAATCCTATATATTTGATAATGAGTTCTCCTATTTATTATATAAGCGAAAACGCATCAATTATAGAAGCAGTAAATATATGTGATGAAAAAAACATAAACCATTTGGTTGTAAAAAATGAAGCAAATGAATATAGTGGAATATTAAACATAAATTGCGTTTATAAAATACTAAAAAATTCGCTTTTATATTATTTAACAAATGTTAGAAAAGCTGAAACTATAGATGAACTTAAGCAATGGTATAAAATCCTTCAACAGCATATAAAACCACTTATTAACAGCGAAATGTCTGTTAATTTTATAACAAAAATTACTTCATCTTTTTCCGATTCGATTATAAAAAGAGTTATAGAACTAACAATAAAAGAGATAGGATATCCACCTGTTAATTTTTCGTTTATCTGTTTAGGAAGCGAAGGCAGAAAAGAAGAAACATTATTAACAGACCAGGATAATGCAATTATTTATGAAGATGTTTCTAAAGAAAAAGAAAGTATTGTAAATGAGTACTTTAATGAACTTGGAAAAAGAGTTTGTAACTCTTTAAACGATATTGGTTATTCTTTTTGTATTGGAAATATTATGGCAAAAAACAATAAATGGTGTAAACCACTAAATGTTTGGGAAAAATATTTCGCAAACTGGATTACAACTCCCGAACCTCAGAATATTCTTGATGCAACAATATTTTTTGACTTTAGAATCATATTTGGGGACGAAATAATTACAAGTAGATTAAAAAAAACTATTGAGGGTTTGATAAAAGAACATCAAATGTTTTTATATCATTTAGCACATAATGCTTCCAACATTAAATCACAACAAATTTCAGGAAGTGTTATTTCAGATAAAAATACTGATTTAATTGATTTGAAAAATGCAGTTAGCTTAATTGTTATGCTCACACGAACCTATTCTTTGCAAAATAACATTTGGTGTACAAACACATTAGAAAGGTTAGAAAGATTAAAATCAAAACAAATTATTAATACAAATACTGTTGATGAAATTATTTTTGCTTATAATTTTTTAATGAAACTTCGATTTAAAAATCAGGTTAACTTAATTTACAATAATTTACCTTTAACTAATAATATAAACACAAAAAATCTTATTGATATTGAACTATCAATTCTAAAGAAAATACTTTCATTACTTCCGGCATATCAAAATAAACTAAATATTGATTTCAGAATAACTACATAAAACTGCATCTCATAAAGTTGCATTTATTTGTTGAACTTAGGAATTATATTGAAAAATAGGCATTATGTTTAAAACTTTTATATTCGTTACAATGAACATATCCCAACTGATTTGTAAGTAAAATGGTATTGCCTATATATAATGGCTTTTGGTTAAAATGGCTATGTCCATATATCCAAAAATTTGTATTACTTTTCTCAATAAAATCTGTTAAATCAACACAAAAAGCTTCATTAATTGGGCTATTATTATGAATAGATGAATTACATAAATTTGAAGGTAAATGATGAGTTACAACAACCGTTTTGGTGTTTTTATCCATTATAGATTGTATAATAAAGTTTAAACTTTCTTTATGTAGCTTATTAAAATCCTTAACCCTTAATTTTTTATTATTGATCAATATACAATCAAAATCAGATACTCCTTGTTCAATAATTTTCTCATTTTCAATACTTATTTTTGACCATAAAGTGCTAAAAACAAATTTAATATTTTCATAATACAACTCAATGTTATTTACAATACTAATATTGTGTCTTAAAGTAATATTATATGAACTACTATACTCATTAATATCTTTGTGATAGAATTCATGATTGCCAGGAACCCAAAAAACTCTTTTATAATTATCAGAAATAAATCTAAAAAAATAGTTATTAAAATGTTCATCATGTAATGGTACAATATCTCCAGCTAAAATTAAAATATCTCCATTAACGGATAATGGTTTTTTAATTAAATATTTATTGTTTTGTTCAAATTCAAGATGCAAATCAGAACAATATTGAATCTTCATTTTTTGTAGTATTTATTATTCAACTAACCGACTTCACTTATTTTTTTTAATAGTGGCATGTCAATTATCTCAATATTTCTGCCTTTAGTTGAAATAATTGACTCTTTTGAAAATTCAGAAAGCAATCTTACTGTATTTTCTTCTGAAATAGCTGACATTTCACCAATTTCTTTTCTTGATAATCCTAAATCAAATTTTTGACTTTTATTTAAATCAGATAAATAAATGAGACTTTCAGCAATTCTTCCTCTTATTTGTTTTTGATTAAGAGAAATGATTTTATTCATTATATTTGAAACCGACTTTCCGAATGCTTTATTTAAACTAAGAAGTAAATCGTGGTTTTCAATATAAAGTTTTTTAACTAAATCAAGTTTTATAAAACAAACTTCCGATTCATCTAAAGCCTTAACAGAGTATGAATAATTAGTGCTTTCAAAGAATGACATCAAACCAATATATGCTGGAGGATTTAAAATGTATAGAATTATATTTTTACTATTTAATCCTTCAATATAGAGTTTAGCTGAACCTTTAATTAAAAATAATGCGTGAGTAACTTCAGTGCCTTGTTTGCATATTATGTCATGTTTTTTAAAATGTGCATGCAAAGGATTTATTTCTTCAATTTTTTTACCTGTTTTAATAATTGTTGAATAAATATCACATTTTAACAAGCATGTATTACAGTTGTTTTTCTTTGAAAATCTCATTTATTATTTTTTTACAAAAATAATAAAAAGTTGATATAAAACAATGTTCAATTTCAACTTTATAAAAATTATTTAATTTAAATTAATCAGTACCTTTGAAAAATTAAATTAATCAAATAAAAAAGGAGGAAAAAATGCTACACGAATCAGTAGTTGAAATTGGAATTGACAAAGCAGCACCAAAAAAAGCAAAACTTGGGGTAATACTTTTTATTATCTACACCATTATTTATGCAGGATTAGTTATAATAGGCTTATCTGTACCCGAAATATTAGGAGCAAAAGTATTGTTCGGACAAAACTTAGCTATCGTATATGGGTTTGGCTTAATCCTATTAGCTATAATTATGGGATTTTTCTATAATTATTTCTGCTCTAAATTTGAAGACAAAATGAATAAAAACTAAAAAAACAAAAAACAGATTATGATTTACGAAGTATCAAATTTAGCAATTATAATATTTATTTTTATAGTTGGTTTAGTATTAGGTCTTTCTTTTTTCTTTGCAAGAAAAAAAACCTCTGCCTCAAATTATTATGCCGCAGGTGGAAACATCCATTGGTTTGTAAACGGATTTGCTTTTGCAGGTGACTATTTATCTGCAGCTTCATTCTTAGGTATCTGCGGTATGATTGCATATTCCGGATATGATGGATTTATTTATGCTGTCGGCTATTTAGCCGGATGGGTTGTTGCCTTATTCTTGGTTGCAGAACCTTTGAAGAAACTTGGCAAGTATACTTTTGCAGATGCCTTGGATTCAAGATTTAATTCTCCTGCCATTAAACTTACCGCATCAATCAGCACATTAGTGGTTTCATTATTTTACTTAATCCCACAAATGGTGGGTGCTGGCGACCTTGTTGTTCCACTTTTGGGCATGCCACACTGGTTGGGTGTTGTTATTGTTGGTTCAATTGTAATTTTCATTGTTGCTACGGCAGGTATGACATCAACTACTTATGTTCAATTTATCAAAGGTGGATTATTAGTTGTTTTCTCAACAATTCTAACCGTTTATATCCTAAACAATGGTTTTACATTGAATCCAAACAATAACAATTATCACAAATTCGCAAAAATTGATTGTAATGTAACCAATGACTCATTGTTAACTATTGCAGATTCAACCTACATCGTTAATGAGACAAAAGTAGTTGATAAACTGGTATTTGCCAACATAACAAAAGGTGGTGCTAATTTATGGTATAAACTTACCACAAACAAAGATGACAAATCAAAAGGTCAACTTGACGAAGTGTTATATACATCTCTTGATTCAAAAGGGGTAAAACTTTATAATGGAGCTCCAAAAACAGATAAAAAATTCTACCAAGTTGGACACATGAGCAAAATCGTAGTTGATGGCAAAGAGGTTGAAAAAACTGGTGCTGTGGGTCCATTTGAATTTTTAAGAATTATCGAGAACAGTGTATTGGTTCGCTTCTCCAAAAAAGAATTCAAATCTGGAGACAAAAAGATCACGGCTTATTATCAAAATCCAACTCTTGGTGAAGATATGATGAAACCTGGTCTTATGTATAAACTAACTAAAAAATCAGGTGCGAATTTCTGGGACAAATTAGATTTTATCTCACTGATGCTTGCTTTGTTCTTAGGAACCTCTGCTCTACCTCATGTTTTGATTCGATATTATACTGTACCAAGTGCTCGTGCTGCCAGAAAATCAACAATTCTTGCAATCGCAATTATTGGATTCTTTTATATCTTAACCCTTTTTATGGGACTTGGTGCTGCAACAAATGGAGTACTTGATGTTGAAAGCAGCAATATGGCCGGTCCACTTTTAGCTAAATCATTCGGAATTGTATTGTTTTCAATAATATCAGCTATCGCTTTTGCAACCGTACTTGGGACTGTTAGTGGACTGATCGTTGCATCTTCGGGTGCTATTGCTCATGATTTCATGGACAAATACCTTAAAGTAAAAATGACAGATCAAGCTAAAGTTAATGCCGGAAAAATATCTGCAGTTGTTGTAGGTGTGATTGCAATATTCCTCGGAATTGCATTTAAAGGAATCAACGTATCTTTCCTTGTTGGTCTTGCTTTTGCTGTTGCAGCTTCAGCAAATCTTCCAGCCATTTTATTCCTGTTGTTTTGGAAAAAAACCACAGCCAAAGGAATTGCTTGGTCTATCTTTGTTGGGATAACCGTTTCAATTGTTATCATTTTATTCTCTCCAACAATGTACGAACTTTATGGTTTAGTTCCGAAAGATGCTCCAGTTCCATTAAAAAACCCAGGTATCATTTCAATACCACTAGCTGTTATTACTCTAATTTGGGTTTCATTAAGAACTCAAAAAGAAAATACAACAAAAGATTTTTCAAAATAAATTTAAAATTATTCAATAAATTAAGATGAAAAAAATATTATTTGCTTTATTAATAATTATTCCTTCATTAATTAAAGCACAGGAGTCAAAAGAAGAACCAAAATACGGAATTACCTTTAACGGGTTTGTAAAAAATGATTTTTTCTACGATACGAGAGAAAATTATACGATTAGAGAAGGACATTTTCTTCTATATCCAAAAGAAAAGAAACTTGATTTTGATAATAATGATATTAATGCAATATCTTCATTTAATTTTCTATCAATTCAATCAAGATTAACAGGAAAAATTACTGCCCCTGATGCATTTGGAGCTAAAACTTCGGGTGTTTTAGAAGCTGATTTTTTCGGAAATGAAAATGCGAGTTTTGTCGATGCAAATGGGTTTAGATTAAGACATGCTTTTGTAAAACTTAATTGGGCAAAAACAGAATTACTTACTGGACAATACTGGCACCCATTTTTTATTCCGGGGTGTTTTTCTGAAGTTGTATCATTTAATACAGGCGTACCAATGCAACCATTTTCAAGAAATCCTCAAGTAAGGGTTACACGTAAAATTGGGAAAATGAGTATTGCAGGAGCATTATCAGCACAACGTGATTTTACTAGCCCAATAAGTTCTTCTTCTTTAAGATATTCGAACATTCCCGATTTAAGTGCAATGTTTACTTACGAAACAAAAAATGAAGAATCAAAGTCGGAATTGCTTACCGGTTTTGTTATAAACTACAAATCATTACTGCCTTTAGTAACCACAACAAATGGTGCTAAAACATTTGTAACTAAAGAAAAAGTAAATGGATTATCTGCTACAGCATTTTTTAAGTTTAAAAAACCAAAATATACTGTAAAACTACAAGGTGTTTATGGACAAAACCTATTTGACCTAACTATGCTTGGTGGATATGTAGTTAATGCTGTTACTGATACGGCTAAAAATAGAGTTTCATACAAAACTTTGAATAATATTGCAGGTTGGGCAGAATTTAACACTAATGGGAAAAAGGTACAATTTGGAATTTGGGCTGGTTATACACAAAATTTAGGTTCAAGTGATACTATTGTGGCATATTCAAATAAAGTTGGAGGTACTGATGCAACTACAAGAGGTGCAAATATCAAATCAATTGCTCGAATAGCACCAAGAGTAGTATTTATTCAGGAAAAATTCACTTTTGCAACAGAATTAGAACTAACTTCAGCTGCTTATGCAACTTATGATGAAACTGGTTTAATGAATAGAGATAAATATGGTGTAATTACAAAATCATATTATGAATCAAATGTAAGATTACTACTTTCTGTTATTTATAAATTCTAAGAGTGAAAAATAGTCTTTAATTTATGTTTTTTAACATAAATAAACAACATCAACTTTTAGTTGATTAAAAAAATCGAGAAACATTATATTTCTCGATTTTTTTATACTATTTATTTTTTACTAAAATTTTCGGCTCGCACATATCTACAATTGCATATTTAACGCCTTCGCGACCTATACCCGAGTCTTTTACTCCTCCATAAGGAGTTTGATCAACCCTAAAAGTTGGCGAATCATTAATAATTACTCCACCACAATCAATTTCAGAGAAAGCTTCGTTCATTTCGGAAATTAAATTTGTAAAGACTCCAGCTTGCAAACCAAATTTGGTATCGTTTACCATCTCAATAGCTTCAGTAAAAAAGTTATAAGGTTCAATAACAACAACAGGTCCAAATACCTCTTCGGAATTTACTTTCATAGCTTTTGTTGTTTTAGTAAGAATTGTTGGTTCAACAAAAGTTCCGTTTCGTTTGCCACCATAAAGTAGTTTTGCTCCATCGGTAATTGCTTCACTAATCCAGTTTTCAACTCTTATTGCATTATTTTCGTCAATCATTGAAGATATATCTGTAGAAATATCAAGTGGATTGCCCGATTTTAAAGTTTTTGTTTCAGCAATAAATTTTGAAATAAATTCATCAAAAATATTTTTATTTACATAAATTCGTTGAGTGTGAATACAAACCTGACCAGAGTATGCAAAAGCACCAATTAAGCATTTTTTAATTGCAAGATCAATATTTGCCGATTGAGTAACAATTGCTGCTGCATTGCCGCCAAGTTCAAGTACAATTTTCTTTTTTCCGCAATGCTTTTTCATTTCCCAGCCCACTTCGGGCGAACCTGTAAAAGTTAAGAGCTTAAAACGTTCGTCGGTAACTAATAAATTACCAACTTTTCTGTTCATCGGCAAAATTGAAATTGCACCTTTTGGGAGTTCTGTTTTATCAATAATTTTTGTTAAAAACAGATTAGAAAGTGGCGTTGATGAAGCTGGTTTTAAAATCATTGGACAACCCGCAGCAATTGCTGGAGCTATTTTATGAACAGCCAAGTTTAAAGGAAAATTAAATGGTGCAATTCCGGCAACCAACCCTATTGGAAATTGCTTTACCAATGCTTCTTTACCTTCACCGGCTTGTGTGCGATCAACATGAATATATTCTCCTTCAATTCTGCCTGCTTCTTCGGCTGCAATTTTAAAGGTTTGTATCGAGCGTTCAACCTCAGCTAATGCGTATTTTAATGGTTTGCAGGCTTCGGAAGCTAAAATATTAGCTAACTCTTTCTTTTCTGTTTGCAAACCGGTAGCTATTTCGTTTAAAATGCGAGTTTTTATATAGCTTGGCATCTTTTTTAAAATAGGTTGTGCTTCTTGTGCTTTATATATTGAAAGTTCTAATTCGTTTTCCGAAGCGTAATAGCTTATGCCTATAATACTGTTATCAAAAGAGTTGCTAATTTGAAATTCATCTTTAGTTGTGATGAAATTTCCGGCACAATAAATTTTATATTTGTTCGCCATATTAAT
>CAZRCF010000051.1:0-7096 GCA_964598505.1 uncultured Lentimicrobiaceae bacterium
GCGAAAGACTATCTTTCAAAAATCGCTCAACTTTAATAGCTGTTTCTTCTTTAATACCTGTTACTCCTAACGAAAATTTAGATTCTACCGATAATATTTTTAGTGGACTAATAACTTTTTTATATACTTCTCGCTTTGAATTAAATAATCGCATTTGCTCACCTAACAACACCGAAACTATTAACCGTGGTTCTACATTTGTAACTTTAGCAGCACTATCAATTAAGGTAATATCTTTTATAACTGATACTTTAAAGTCTTGCCATTCGCTAATATTCATCCATTCAAAAGCATTTAGATTAGCTGTGTTGCCATTTTTATTGTCATTAAAAATTTGATCAAGTGAATTAATTTTGTTTTGAAAGTCAGCATTATCCTGCAAACGAATGTTAACAGCATCAAACATTTTTTCGGCAATAGCAATATTTTGATGTTGTATAAAAGCATTGTGAATTAGGGTTGCATTTTGAGGATAATACTCATTCAAAAGTTTTAGTTTGTAATAAAACTTGGCAATCTTAGCCATTTCGGCTATCGAAGTATCTTTTTGTAACAACTCGTAATCTTTTTCAGCATTTTTGCTAAAATAACGATCATTATAATCTACAGCACCGGGATCATTAAATAAGTGCAATTTTATGGCAAAAAAAGAAGTGGTTAGCACAAATCCTATCAATGCAAAAGCCAACACCACAACAATTGTTGTAATACGTAAAGGTTTGTTTGTTTGAAGTTTCTTTAGCATTTTATACCAACGTGATTTATAAGTTAGTTTGTTTTGTAAATGGTATAATGCCGATCAGAAAGATGTTATGGTTCCAAGAGCAATAGTGAATTGGACTCCTATATATTTCATTTCGGTATTATTTTATAAATTTGGAGCAAAAATAGTAAATTTTCAAACAAGGTTTTGGGTTATTTTTAAGTTATTTTTCTAACTTTCAAAATACTTGATAAAATAGAAAATGTAACTCTTCAAAAAAATATTATAAACTTATTTTCCTCGCAAAAGTTGCATTAATTACTTAAATTTAGAAATAATGCAAATTTTATACAGTCAAAATAATTTGATAGGTTTTGGTTGCATGAGATTTTTTTGTAGGTTTGTAGTCAAAATCTATCGCAAATGTTCACAAAGATTTTTAAATCCGACTATATTATTCAATTGTTCTTTTTTATAGCAATTTCTATCCTAATTTGGATAAAACCATTTTTATCGGCAGATATAAGCTACTTACCTACAAACGCTCCATTGTACGACATTATTAAATGGTTTATCGAAGACGGTCCGTTTATTAAAATTATTATTAGTTTTTCGTTATTATTAACACAATCTCTTATACTTAAAAATATTTTGTCTTCCAATGAATTAGCCCCCAAAACAAGTTTGCTATCAGCTTTTCTCTACTTTTTGATGATGAGTACCGTTGGAAATTTTCAAAGTATTCAACCATTGCTTTTTGGAAACTTTTTTTTAATACTTGCATTACAAGTAATACTTACAACATATAGTAAACCAGAGAGTTACGAACAAATTTTTAACTCAACTTTATTAATTTCCTTAGGGTCAATGTTTTATTTACCCATCATCTTTTTTGTTGTTTTTATTTGGTTTGTTTTTTTAATTTTCGGCTTGTTTAAATGGAGAGAATGGATAATCAGTATCTTAGGACTAATAACTCCTTATGTTTTTTTATTTAGCTACTATTTTTTTACAAATACGCTTAATGATAAATTAAACACATATTTACTATTCTTTAAAAACAATACTTTTAATAGCCAGCATTTTACTTATTCGAACTTGGTTTTATTTGGAATTTTTGGATTTTTTCTTGTTATTTCAGCTATATTTTCGTTACTAAATGTTGCTGGAAAAACTATTTTTTATCGCAAGAAAAATATTGTATTGATAATGTTCTCATTAATTGCAATTTTGTCGTTGTATTATGCAAAAGATTATTTAGTTTATCATTTATGTTTACTCTTTATTCCATTTTCATATTTCTTTGCAAATTATGTGATGCAAATTAAAAGAATAATCATTTCAGAAACTATCTATCTTATTTTATTTGCTGCATGGCTTTATACCTATTTAGGATTTTAAGTATGGACAAAAAAACTATTATTGAAGAATTACAACTTCTTAGAAATGAAAAATCATTGCAAGGAATGTCGAAATTTGGCATTAATACCGAAAGTGCTTTTGGCATTACTATTGTTCAGTTGCGTATCATAGCAAAACGAATTGGCAAAAACCACACATTGGCTAACGAACTATGGCAAACAGGCTATCACGAAGCTCGTATATTAGCAAGTATGATAGATGTAGCAACAGAAGTTACTCCTACTCAAATGGATTTGTGGGTTAAAGATTTTAATTCATGGGATTTATGCGACCAATGCTGCGGAAACTTATTTGAAGACACTCCTTTTGCCTACGAAAAAGCTATAGAATGGGCTAATTCACCTATTGAATATACCAAACGTGCTGGTTTTGTAATGATGGCACGATTAGCTATAAGCGACAAAAAAGCAAGCGATGAAAAATTTTTACCCTATTTTGATTACATTATTCGCGATGCAAATGACGATAGAAATTTTGTTAAAAAAGCTGTAAATTGGGCACTGCGACAAATTGGGAAAAGAAGTCTTTTTATGCGAACCAAAGCCCTCGATTGCATTAATATCCTATTAAAAAACAATAATAAAACAGCTCAATGGATTGCCAAAGACGCATTAAGAGAATTAAATGATGAAAAAACTATAAAAAATATTAAGCGTTAGTGAAGTTGGTGGTTAGTGATTAGTAATTTTTTAGATACTATTTTTATCATTTCGAGTGAGTGAGAAATCTCACAAAATAATTACGAATTACAAAAAACATCAATTTTAAACAAACAAACAAACAAACAAACAAACAAACAAACAAACAAACAAACAAACAAACTGTGTTAATCAATTCTATTTATGTCATCTGTGTTCTAATATAACAAAAGTAACACAAACGTTTTTTGAAATTGTTTTTTTGTTTCTCAGCTATCTTAATAAAAATTTCATATTTTTGCAATAAATACATTAATGTTTTATTAAAAAATTAAATATCATGGAAAATTCAAAAACTGCTTTCTTAAACATTTCCCTCAAAAACGGTTTAATTGCTGGAGGTTTAATGATTTTGTTTACAATAATTATTTATGTTTTTAACATCAATATGTTTTCTCCTATGTTTGGAATATTGATGCTTATAGTTACGTTTGGATTAGTCATTACTTTTATGGTAATATCTATGAATCAATACAAAAGAAAAATTTTAGAAGGACAAATTACTTATTGGCAATGTTTTTTTGTAGGCTTAGTAATGGCATCCATTGCAATGTGGCTTTCAGGCATTTTCAGTTATTTATTTTACGGCATTTTTGATACCGAATACATGCCAAAACAAGTTGAAAAATTTGCAGAGATGATGCAAGGATATGGTTTACCCGAAGATAAATTAGAAGAACAAATTATAAAAATGCAGGAAAAAATGCAACCACTCAAACAATTTATTACTAATTTATATAGTACACCTATCGTTGCTGCTGTTCTTTCATTTATAGTGTCTGCTTTTATCAAAAAAAATGACAACGCTACTCCTCAAGATGTTTTAAGATAAATACCAATGTCTTCAAAAAAAATGCCTTTTCCTAAAAACTTTGCAGCAATTTCGCTTCTTTATGGTGTGATTTCGGCTGTATTAATGGCTTTGCTTACATTGGCGTTTTACTACGTTTCAGGCTCAGGTAGCACGCCCGTTATTATTTGGAACTATTTAATTTTGGCTTTTGCAATGTTTTTTGGTATAAAAGCGTACCAAAAGAAAATAAATAAAGATATTATTACGTTTAAAGAAGCTTATGTTTCGGGCGTATTTATTGGCATAACAACAGCTGTAATTTTTGCAGTATTTATGATATTTTACACAAAATACATTGATATTGAATTTATCAAAAATTTTATTAGCATTAATTCGCTAAAGATAAATAAGGATATAACAGCCGATGAACTCAAACAACAAATTCAACTAATTACTCCTGCCATCATTGGATTTTACGCTTTCGGACAATTGATATTGATAAGCTTATTTTTACCTTTGTTGATATTTATTTTCTTTAAACACAGAAAAACAGTGAACAGTAAGTAGTTAACCATTAACAATTAACAATTAACAATTAATAATTAATAATTAATAATTAACCATTACCAGTATGGATATTTCAATAATAGTACCTCTGTTCAACGAAGATGAGTCTTTGAGCGAGTTGACGGCTTGGATAGATAAAGTTATGATGGAAAACAAGTTTTCTTACGAAATTATCATGGTAGATGATGGAAGTAATGACAACTCTTGGAATGTAATCGAAACACTTTCTGCTCAAAATTCAGTCATTAAAGGCATAAAATTCAGAAGGAACTATGGAAAATCAGCAGCATTAAATGTAGGTTTTGAAGCTGCCAAGGGAGATGTTGTTATTACGATGGATGCTGATTTACAAGACAGTCCAGACGAAATTCCTGATTTGTTTCGCATGATTAAAGAAGAAAATTTCGACATCGTTTCAGGTTGGAAAAAGAAACGTTTTGACCCTATTACAAAAACCATACCTACCAAATTTTATAATTGGACAACCCGTAAAATGTCGGGCATAAAACTACACGATTTTAACTGTGGATTAAAGGCTTATAAATTGGATGTGGTTAAATGTATTGAAGTATATGGCGAAATGCACCGCTATATTCCTGTAATTGCTAAGTGGGCTGGTTTTTCTAAAATTGGAGAAAAAGTAGTATCGCATCAATCAAGAAAATATGGTGTAACAAAATTCGGCTTAGATAGATTTGTAAAGGGTTATCTCGATTTAATATCCATTACTTTTGTGTCAAAATTTGGCAAACGTCCCATGCACTTTTTTGGGTTAATGGGAACTTTAATTTTTATTATTGGATTTTTTGCTGCTATATGGGTTGGAACAGAAAAGCTGTATGCTCTTTACCACCATGTTAAAGCTCCATTAGTTACCGATAGTCCATATTTTTACATAGCTATCGCTTCTATGATTATTGGTGTACAATTGTTTTTAGCTGGTTTTATAGCCGAAATGGTTGGCAGAAGCTCTCCAATTAGAAATACATATTTAATTGAAAAAAGAATTGGAGAAAACAGTTTGTAAAGTTATAAAGTTCATAAAGTTTGTAAAGTAAAAAGTTAAGAGAAACCATATAGGCTTTTTGTTCTTAGAGCCTTTGTGTCTTCGTGGCAAAAATATTATTAAAGAGTTTAAAATAAAAAAAATGCGAGTAAAAGAATCTATCCAACAATCTATTGAGCTTAAAAGCAAGTTACTGCGTGATGAGCAATTATTAAAAACTATTCGTGATATTGCAAACGAAATTATTCAAGCTTTTAAAAATGATGGCACAGTATTATTTTGCGGAAATGGAGGAAGTGCTGCCGATGCCCAACATCTTGCAGCTGAATTTTCAGGACGTTTTTACTACGATAGAGCACCTTTAAATGCAGAAGCCTTGCACGTAAATACTTCTTATTTAACAGCCGTTGCCAACGATTATTCCTACAACGAAATTTATGCTCGTTTGGTAAAAGCCAAAGGCAGAAAAGGAGATGTACTAATAGGAATTTCTACTTCAGGCAATTCTGCCAATATTGTTAAAGCATTAGAAGTTGCCAACGAACAAGAAATGATTACGATTGGTTTTACAGGCGAAAGTGGTGGTAAAATGAAAGATTTGTGTAAATATTTGATAAACATTCCTTCCAATGATACGCCTCGCATTCAGGAAGTTCATATATTAGTTGGTCATATTATTTGCGAATTAGTAGAATCAAGCCTTTTCCCAAGATAGATGAAAACATTTCCGCAAAGTTTTGATAAAAGTTGGACTTTATTTTTAGACAGAGATGGCGTTATTAATTATCGTTTGCATGATGATTATGTAAAAAATATAGATGATTTTCGTTTTCTTCCCAATGTTTTAGATGCGTTGAAAATTTTTAATCAAATATTTGGCAAAATTATTGTGGTAACCAATCAGCAAGGGATTGGCAAAGGATTGATGACAGAAAACACACTTCATTCCATCCATCAAAACATGATACAGCATATAAAAGACAATAAAGGAAGAATTGATAACGTTTACTATTGCCCAGATTTGAAAGAAAGCGGAAGCTTTTATCGTAAACCAGCAATAGGCATGGGATTGAAGGCGAAGAAAGAATTTAAAGAAATTAATTTAAAAAAATCATTAATGATAGGCGATTCGATAAGTGATATGATTTTTGGTAAAAGATTAGGAATGAAAACAGTTTTTATTTCCGACCATCATACCAAAGCCATACAATACCCTGAATTGATAGATTTTGTTTCATCATCATTATTTGATTTTGCAACACAAATAAGCAATACAGAGAAGTAGTCATTATTCAGAATTTCTCTTTTGTCATTCCGAACGATAGTGAGGAATCTCAATAAAACAAAGAATATATATTATGAGATGCTTCCTTCGTCAGCAACAAAAGGAGTTTCAAAAATACAATAATGAATATTTAAAAACAGAAAAGAATTGAACGCCGATGAAGCTGATACCTTTGGTAAACGTTGATAAAGCGGATGTCAGTTATTTTTAATCACTAAATCTCAAAATCACCAAATCCAATGGCTAAACAAAAGTTTTATGTAGTTTGGAAAGGGCATCAATCGGGTATTTTTACTTCGTGGGCAGAATGTGAAAAACAAATAAAAGGCTATGAATTTGCACTTTACAAATCTTTTGATAACTTAGAAACCGCTCAAAAGGCTTTTGCTTCCAAGCCACATCATTACATAGGAAAGCCAACGAGAAAAGCAAAAAATATGCTTCTAAAAGAATTAAAACCAGTTATACCAAGTATTTCGGTAGATGCTGCATGTGCAGGCAATCCTGGTAAGATGGAATACAGAGGTGTTGATACACAAACTAAAAAACAAATATTTCATCAAGGACCGTTTAAGCAAGGCACCAATAATATAGGCGAATTTTTAGCTATTGTTCATGGGTT
>CAZRCF010000051.1:7106-12958 GCA_964598505.1 uncultured Lentimicrobiaceae bacterium
TGGCATGGCTACAAAAGCAAAACTCCAATCTGCCTATTTACAGCGACTCTGTTACAGCATTAGCATGGGTTAGAGGCAAAAAAGCCAAAACAAAATTAGAGCAAATTCCTCAAAACGAAGTGCTTTTCGATTTGATTACCAGAGCCGAAAATTGGCTTGATGGAAATACTTGGGAAAACCATTTACTTAAATGGGATACAGAAAACTGGGGCGAAATTCCTGCCGATTTTGGAAGAAAGTAAGTATTTCAACTTATTTTTTTATAAAATTTTCAGTGCAGTTTTCTTTATTTTTCTTTATTTTTACACTCAAATATTGAAAATAAAAAATAATGCTGAAAATATACCACAATCCACGTTGCAAAAAATCGAGAGCAGGTTTAGAATACTTGAGCCAAAATGCTAAAGATTTTGAAATAGTTGAATACATTAAACATCCGTTTACCGAAAAACAACTGAAATTATTATTAGCCAAATTGCATAAAAGTCCGCAAGAAATCATCAGAACACAAGAAGAAATTTACAAAAAACGTTTTAAAAGCAAAAACTTTAACGATGACGAATGGGTTAAAATATTAATTGAATTCCCCAATTTAATCCAACGCCCCATTATCGAAAAAGACCACAGTGCTATTTGGGGCGATCCTGTTGAAAACCTATCAGATTTTTTAAAATAATTAAATAAAACAAACAATATAAAGTATGAAAACAAGAACTGAAAAAGATACCATGGGAACTATAGAAGTTCCTGCCGATAAGTACTGGGGTGCACAAACCCAACGTTCGGTTGAAAACTTTAAAATTGGCGATGCCGCTTCTATGCCTAAAGAAATTATATGGGCTTTTGCCATTCTGAAAAAAGCTGCTGCTTTGAGTAATTACGAATTAGGCGTTTTATCTAAAGAAAAATGCGAATTGATAAGTAAAGTTTGTGATGAAATACTTGAAGGCAAACTTAACGACCAGTTTCCTTTGGTAATTTGGCAAACAGGTTCTGGCACACAAAGTAATATGAATCTCAATGAAGTAATTGCCAATCGTGCACATGTGTTGAATGGAGGTGTTTTAGGCGAAAAGACTATTATTCATCCCAACGATGATGTTAACAAATCGCAATCGTCCAATGATACTTTCCCCACTGCTATGAGCATTGCCGGATACAAGATGATAGTAGATGTTACAATTACTGGAGTAGAAAAACTCAGAAATACACTGGCAAAAAAATCAGAAGCATTCAAAGATATTGTAAAAACAGGACGTACCCATTTAATGGATGCCACACCTCTTACATTAGGACAGGAATTTTCGGCTTATGTTTCTCAATTAGACCATGGTGTTAAAGCTGTGAAAAATACATTGGAACATTTAGCTGAATTAGCTTTAGGTGGAACAGCCGTTGGCACTGGATTAAATGCACCCAAAGGCTATGACGTGTTGGTTGCAAAAAAAATTGCTGAATTAACAGGATTACCATTTATTACTGCTCCCAATAAATTTGAATCTTTGGCTGCTCATGATGCAGTGGTGGAAACAAGTGGAGCTCTAAAAACATTGGCAATTAGTTTGATGAAAATTGCTAACGATACACGTTTGCTTGCTTCTGGTCCTCGTTGTGGAATAGGTGAGATTCATCTTCCCGAAAACGAACCAGGTTCTTCAATTATGCCAGGAAAAGTAAATCCTACTCAAAATGAAGCTCTATCAATGGTTTGTGCACAAGTTATTGGTAATGATGCTGCTATTTCTGTTGCAGGAACACACGGGCATTTTCAATTGCATGTATTTAAGCCTGTTATGATTTACAACTTATTACAAGCTGCTCGTTTATTAGGCGATGCGTGTGTTTCATTTAATGATAACTGTGCTATAGGCATTGAAGCCAATATGACATTTATTAATAAAAACCTTGAAAGTTCCTTGATGTTGGTAACTGCACTTAATTCGCACATTGGCTATGACAATGCTGCAATGATTGCTAAAAAAGCCCATCACGAAAATAAAACTTTGCGCGAAGCTGCATTGGAATCGGGCTTACTTACGGATGAAGAATTTACATTATGGGTTGACCCTCGAAAAATGTGCTAAGTTATTGTTTTTAAACCGATTAGTTGATTGATTTTTTAATATTTTAAAAAATATCAGGTTTATATCATAAGATTTTATAATTTTGTTCGCTCAAATAATAAATAAATAAAAATGAAGAAAATATTAACGCCAAGATTAATTTTTGTTATTTCTGTAGTATTTGTAGCAGCTTTCTCTCGCTTACTACCTCATTTGCCAAACGTTACACCGGTAGCAGCCATTGCTTTATTCGGAGGAACTTATATTAACCGAAAATATTTAGCATTTTTACTACCATTAGTAGCCTTATTTATCAGCGATTTATTTTTAGGATTTTACACCGAAATGTATGCGGTTTATATTAGTTTCGCAATTACAGTAAGCTTAGGAATGTTGCTTAGCAAAAAAACTTTAGCTATTTCAACTATTTCTGCTTCAATAGCTTCGTCGGTAATATTTTTTGTATTAACCAATTTTGCTGTATGGATGAGCGGAACATTTGCCTATCCTACCACAATTGCAGGTTTAGGATTGTGTTACGAAGCAGCTATTCCATTCTTTAGAAACGAACTTTTTGGAACATTGGCTTACAACACATTATTTTTTGGAGCATTTTATATAGCAAAAAACAGATTTCCTGTTTTAGCAAGAGCTTAAATATTTACAACGTTTATTTAAAGGCTGGCTTATGTGATATGTCAGCCTTTTTTGTTTTAAATACTTTTTTATACTAAAGCGACATACATCCCGTTGAATATTTGGTTGAAAAGCAGAAAAATGGTACTTTTGTAAAAAATATTATACACTGTGAGACTTTCGTTTTTTAAATTACCTAAAGCTAAAGTATTTGAATATAAGCCATTGTATTATGATTCAAAAAAAGATGCAGAAAAAACAACAGCTGTAAATAATGAGATACAATTGAGACTTAAAGCCGAGATGAATGAAAAATGGGCAATTGGAAGACATAAAGGCAGTAAAGCAAGAGGCTTTATCAACTCAAAAAACTTAATTTTGTATTTATTTTTTGTACTATTACTGTTGTATTTTATTTTCAAATAAAAAGTAAAAAATTAGTAACTAATCATATTATTCATATTTTTATAAGTTATTATTTTACTGTATCTCACTGCGAAGCAATGGATTGACATAAAACAATTTACGCTACAAAACAAGCGTTTAAAAATAGCGGAGGCTTGTGTAAGCAATACAGAAATAGCGAAGTTAGTCAAGTAAATATATGTACAAATCATTATTTCGCTATGACTTGTATTGCGTTGAATTTTTAAAGGCGTAGTTTTGAAGTAAATTATTTTTAGTCTTGAATTTTTGTAACTTTTTGTTCAAGCAAAAAGTTAAATATAAATAAGTTACGATATTTTTTTGAAACATAAACGATAATTATAAAAAGAGAAAATAATAATAAAACTGATTAGTTACAAAAATTGTAATGTAGCACTTTACAAACTTTATAAACTTTATGAACTTTTTCCACTTACCATGTCAGATATAATCCACTTACTACCCGATGCTGTTGCTAACCAAATTGCGGCTGGTGAAGTAATTCAACGTCCTGCTTCCGCAGTTAAAGAATTGCTCGAAAATGCCTTAGATGCTGGTGCTACTCACATACAATTGATTGTAAAAGATGCTGGGAAAACATTGATACAAATAATTGATAATGGTAGCGGAATGTCTGATACCGACGCCCGATTAAGTTTTGAACGCCATGCTACGTCTAAAATTAGTCAGGCAAATGATTTGTTTTGCATACGCACCATGGGTTTTAGAGGCGAAGCATTAGCTTCTATAGCAGCTATTGCACATATAGAACTTAAAACAAAATTACACGATGCAAGCTTAGGAACACAAATAATTATCGAAGGTAGCGAAGTAAAATCACAGCAAGCATGTCAATTTACAGGAGGTACTTCAATTTCTGTTAAAAATTTGTTTTTTAATGTACCTGCACGGCGTAATTTCTTAAAATCGGATGTACAGGAAGCCAATCATATATTAGAAGAATTTTACAGGATAGCTTTAATAAATCCAAGCATTGCCTTTACTTATCATCACAATGGGAAGTTAATTTATCAGTTAGAGAAATCGAACCAAAAGCAGCGAATTGTAAATATTTTTGGAAAAAGCTATGCCGAACGATTGATACCTATTGAACAAGAAACCAATGTTGCAAAATTTAACGGATTTATTGGTAAGCCTGAGTTTGCAAGAAAAACACGTGGTGAGCAATATTTCTTTGTAAACAAACGATTTTTTAAGCATCCATATTTACATCATGCGGTGGATAATGCTTTTCAGGAATTATTGCCCGAAAAGTCTTTTCCTTCCTATTTTATCAATTTTGAAATCAATCCTAAGGAAATCGACATCAATATTCATCCTACCAAAACCGAAATAAATTTTGAAGTAGAACATAGCTTAAATTTAATGCCACCACCTAAGGATTATGATGTTAAGCCACCTTCTATTAAAATTAATCCAGATTTTAACCCTTTCGACGACAAAAATAAAAGAAGCTATTCGCCACCTAAACCTACTGAAGGAGAACAACGTAACTCGCAAAACTGGGAAAAAATATTTGAGGAAACCAAAGCTTCATCGTTTACAATTACGCCCGAAGAAAAACAACAATCTTTTGATAATGAATTAGATACAACCGTTTCTAATTCGCTTAATTATTCGTTTTTTCAACTTCAAAATCGCTACATTGTAACTTCTATCAAATCGGGTTTGATAATTATTGACCAACAAAATGCTCATGAACGCATTTTATATGAACAATTTATCGAAACCATTGAAAATCATAATGGTATTTCGCAACAGCAACTTTTTCCTCAAACTATTGTTTTTAGTCCATCGGATAGCGAATTACTCAAAGAATTGAAAAACGAAATGGCATTATTAGGTTTTGATGTCAACGAGTTTGGGTTAAATACGTTTATTGTAAATGGAATACCAGCAAACATGGTTGACGAGAACATTAAGCATGTGGTAGAAGGAATGTTGGAAAATTTTAAAAAAAACCTAATAAGCTTGAAAGTTGATAAAAAAATTAACTTAGCGTTATCAATGGCAAGAAATATGGCAATAAAACCCGGTAAAATGCTGATGCAAGAAGAAATACAAAATCTTATCGACAAGCTTTTTGCATGCAAATTGCCTTATCAATCGCCATCCGGAAAAAAAATATTGATTTCCATCACTTTAGATGAGTTAACAGAAAAATTCAAATAATTTAGAAAAATGACAATAGAACAATTTCGCCCAAGAGGCTTTAACTTTTTACCTCCAGTTGTTAAAAACTTATTGATAATCAATGGATTATTTTTTTTGGCTACTATTACTTTTGATACCGTTTATCACATAGACCTTGATAGATATTTAGGATTGCATTATTTTGAATCGGAACTGTTTCGTCCATGGCAATACATAACTTATATGTTTATGCACGGCGGTATTGAACATATCATATTCAATATGTTTGCATTATGGATGTTCGGATATACATTGGAAAACTATTGGGGTGGCAAAAAATTCTTATTTTATTATTTGGTAACTGGTATTGGAGCTGCATTTGTTCAAACATTGGTAAATTGGTACGAAATTTCTGCAATAAAAGATGCAGCTTTTGCTTATCAAATTTCTCCATCACCGGAGGCTTTTACTGCCTTTATAAGAGATAATTTTAAAGGTAATTTTAATCCGCAAGGATTACAAGAGTTTGTTTCAAGTTGGTCGCTAATGCCCCAAAATAGCGATTTTATCCAG
>CAZRCF010000052.1:0-12872 GCA_964598505.1 uncultured Lentimicrobiaceae bacterium
CATAATCTGATAAATCTATATTTAAATCAGTTAAATTATCGCTTTTTGCATAAACTACTGAACCAATTTGATTAATAATTTCAATATTGCTTATTGATTTATTACTAACAATTTTGATTATTCCATTCGAAGGGTTTGGATAAATATTAATACTATTCGAAGAGTATATAATTTCTTCAATACCAACATTTGCAGCAGTTCCTGTTACAATAATATCATCAATTTTCGATGTTGCTAAAGGATCAATAGTTGTAGCTGGGGTAGAAGTGTTTAAATCAGATGCAAGCACCCAACGAACAGAAATATTTGAATTAGCAGTATCGGCAGCCGATGGCAATTGAACTTCGCTAACAACTCCTGTTGACCAATCGTTTGCACAATGAATTGTATCGTTAGTAATATTTTGCCAAGTTGCAGATGAGCCTTTTCTCCATTGAATTAAAAAATCTTTTGGTCCACCGCCATTTTGATTTCCGGCACGTTGTTTTGATGATATTTTAATATTTTTATATCCATCAGTTTTGAATTTTACAGTCCAATATTTTGTACCAACTCCATTGTCCCAACCAATAGTTGTTGCAGCAGTATCACCAGTTACTGTACCATTATTTGTAAAAGTTATAGGTCTCGCAACATCGTCTTCAGTTCCAATAAATCTCGAAGCGTTTATTGCAAGTCCACTATTTGGTGTTAATTGAGAATGTGGAAACGACCAACCTACAATAGTATCTTGTGCCATTGTAAAACTCATTGCTGCAAAGCATGAAATAATAAGTAATGTTTTTTTCATTTTTGTTTGTTTTTGTTTGTTATTGTTTATTTTTGAATTTTCATATCGAAATCAATATAACCTGACTCAGCTCCACTAATTGCGTTTACTTTTATCAATCCTGTTTTGTTATTTATAGTTTTAAAAGGGATAACTTTACCAACATCAGCCCATTTATATTTTCTACTGCTTATACCTGCCCCCGAATGAAACGATGAAACCAATAATCTATCATCGGTTGTTGCGTCAAATTGTGCTGTTGATACTACTGTTACATAATCCCAATCGGTATAATTTTTCACACTCCAACCTGCAATTGGAGGCAAATAAGTTGGTGCATCTTGGTCGCCTGCTGATGAAAATGTGTATGATGGTATTCCACTCGAAATATAATAATAACCAACTATGTGAATATTACTTTCAAAGCCGCCAACAGTTGATGGAGTATAAATATTATTTGTAAATGGATTTAAAAATGAGCCATAAGCTGAGTTTTGCATTCCTAATTTAATATTTGTAAAAGAGTATATTTCGCCATAAGTTGTAGATGTATCGCGAGTAATAAAGGAAAATGAGGCTGTTTTCCTATCCTTATTCATAACTGTAATATTCCAATTTAAACTATCCGATTGGCTTAGCTGAATAATTTTTGTAATATCAATAGTTGGAGAATTATGTCCTTCGTCAATCAGAGTTGTTGATACACCATTTTTAGTTGTTTTAATAACCAAATTAGTAATATTTGTTCCGCCACCATCAGCAATTACTCCAATTTTAGCAGTATGATTTGATAAAAAAGAGCCATTTGAAGTATAGTCCCCACCAGTTTTTATTGAAATTGTTGGCAGGGACTCTTCGTCATCTTTCTTGCATCCCGTTAAACCACTAACCAGAACGCAAGTTATTATTATGAGAACGTGAGCATATTTCATTTTAAAACGAATTGAATATAATTTCAGTTCGCAAATGTAATACTTATTTTTGAAATGTAAAATTTTTCAGTTCGTTTTTTATATATTTGCATATCATAAATTTATAATGTATGTTTGCAATTGAAATAAAATGATAGCCAAAAATATGTTTAACAACAATAAAATAATAAAACATAACTCCATTACTATTATATATATATTTACGCAAATGCGGGTTACAGCTATCTTACAAGTTTTAATAACCAGAATAATTTAATAAAACCAATTTCAACCGCAACCGAATACGGCTAAATTTGCCTGTGCAGAGTTTTGCCTTCCAAAACCATTGCTCTGTATTGGCTGAAACGGTGCAAATTAAATTTATATTTTAATTTGTGCATTAAGGTTTTCAAAATATTAAAAACATTATAAATACGCAAAAAATATAAAAATGAAAATTGAAAATATAAATAGTTCTAAATTTCAAGCACTAACAAACGAACAATTAAATGAAATTAATGGCGGAAGACAGTACAAATGGAGTGATCGTTATACTGTAGCTGATCCGCATGATTCTAGTAAAACAAAATATGCTTATGATTTATACTCAGCACCTGAAATTTTTGGTGTAAGATGTTGGTCATGGAAATTAGAGTCTACTACTTATACAGGTGCAGATTGATACTAAATTGAAATTTTGATATAATACTAAGGAGGTTTGAATATTAGGAGGGAAATAATAAATATTATTTGATTAATAAATCAAATTTTTAGTATAAAAATAGGATTAAATTTTATTCTTTATATATGACTTTACGTCCTTATGGAAATTCAAACTTCCTTAATTAAATTTAAAAAAAAACATGAAAAATATTTTATTAATAATTATTTGTTTATTATGCTCAAGATGCATTTATGGGCAAAAAAATGATACAATTTATTTAAGCACAATAAATAATAAAACCGGTTCAAGCATATCGGATAAAAATGCAAATTTATACTTTGGTTTTAAAGATATAAATTTTACAGATTTTTGTTTTTTAAAAGATTCAAACTTAATAATACACGACACAAAAAACAATACATTTATTTTATTAGACAAAGACTGCAATATAGTTGACAATTTTAATTATTTAAAAAAGATACGAAGATTAAAATATAATTATTTTCCTAATTCAGATACTAGCTTATTAAAAACACCTTTTTATGGAATTAATAACAATATTTCTTATATTAATGATTCTACAATTTTTGTTTCAATAATTGAAAAAGGAAGCAGTTATAAACTTTTTTATTTAACAGTTGCAAATAAAAAACTTAAACCAATTTTAAAGGATTTAGATGATTATGCTATGTTATTTAACAAAAAATCAATTGGTTACCGACCCCCAATGATTAAGGCTGTTTACAGTTCTGATGATGTTATTTTTGCAAGTTACGAAACTTTAACCCGCGATTCGGTCGTAAATAGAAAAGCTTATGGTTTTAAAGATTTTTTCACAATTTCTGGTTATAATTATAAAACAAAAAGTTTTTTTATAATTTCAAAAGATTCTATAAATTATTCCGATTACCCTACATCTTTTTCAAACTTCGAGGATAAATATTTAATAGCAAATAGTTTAACTAAAAACTTATTTTTGTATAATAATAATTTTATTTGTATCGATTCATTAGACTTAAAACCTATTACATCGAAATTTCCATCGTTGAAAATTCTTAGTGATATAGCCACAAATAGTAAATATTTAATCGTAGATTCATATAATAAAGAACCAAAAACTATTGAATATTCAATTTATAAAATTAATGCAGGACTTAAAATACAATTTATTAAAAAAATTAAATTTGACCGAACAACTGAAATTAAAACTATAAATAATGGATTTGCTTATTTCCCTTATGTTAACGATGATGATTACAAGTATTATATTTATAGTGTTTCATTAAACGAAACAAATAAAGATAGTATATTTATATCGTACAAAGGCAAAAAACCTCCTGTAATTAAAAATATAAGTGTAGTTAATTCTCAAAGCAATCTCGAAATTATTGATAATGACTTTTTTATGGGATTAACAATTGACGACTTCACTCAAATGAAGAAAAAAGAGGTTAAACTATTTCCACCTATAGAGAGAAATAATGTAATTTATCCACAATCTACAATAAAAGAATTAATAGAAAGTATTTTATTAACTTCAAAAAATTCCGATTTTTTATATATGGCAATTCATCTATCTATGTATGAAAATAATTATTATAAAATAAATTTCGAAAAACAAAGAGATGAATTAAAAAAAAGAATACAAAACAATACAATATACAATTATTCTGAAGAAGAAATTGATACACAAAGGAAATTGTTTTTTGGATTATTATCAAATATTGAAAATGCAAAAATAATAGAAAAAGATAATTTGACAAGTATAGAGGTAGAAATTGACGATTTTTTATATATATTCATTTTTATTAAGTTAAATAATCAGTATTATATTGACAAACAATTTTTCAAAAAAAACAAATAATGATATTAATTTTCAGTCAAGATTTTGAACCAACAACAGATGCAGTAATTGATTGGATTAATTATTATAGTTATCCATTTTGTAGAATAAACCCAAACGATTTAATAAATTGTAATTTTAAATTAGATATTGAAAACAATTGTTTTACAATAGATACAATTAATGGTGTAGTTAGCTCAAAACAAGTTAAAAGTATTTGGTTCCGTAAATGGCATAATTTGTCAATTGTCAACAAAGACATTGTTGATCAACATCTTCTTATAGAACTTAATAAGGCAATTGAAAATGAATTTGTTAGCATATTTAAAAGTATAGAATATTGTTTAAAAGATAAATTTTGGTTAAATAAATTTGAAGATACGCAAAATCCAAAAATTAAACAATTACACTTTGCCAAAGAAGTAGGATTGGATATACCAAAAACATTCGTCTTTAACAATAAGAAAGATGTATTAAATTTATTTTCGGAAAATAAAAGCATTTTAACTAAAGCAACCCAACATTCAATAAATTACAAAGACTATACTGAATATACAAACAGAATTTCAGTAGAAATAATAGATGAAATGCCTGACATTTTTTTTCCATCATTATTTCAAATTGAAGTAGAAAAAGATATTGAGTTAAGAATTGTTTATGTTGATGGGGTGTTTTATACAATGGCAATTTTTTCGCAGCAAAACGAACAAACTTCAATTGATTTCAGAAGATATGATTTTGATTACCCTAATAGAACTGTCAGTTTTGAATTACCAATAAAAATTAAAAGTAAAATTTCAAAACTAATGAAAATATTAGATTTGAATTTTGGCTCAATTGATATGATAAAAACAAAAAATGGTGAATATTATTTTCTTGAAGTCAATCCGGTTGGGCAATTTGGAATGGTTTCAAGTCCATGTAATTACAATATAGAACAAATTATTGCACAAAAATTAATTAATAATGGTTGAAAAAATATTAAAAGATTGTTTTATAAAAAAAGAAATTCCGTTAGCTTACTTTTTGATTGAGAAGATGAAAAAATCGAATACAAAACCTACAATTTTTATGGGAAAATCTACTTTTTATAATACCAATATACATATAAAGTCTTATGTTTTTTATAAAAAGATAAATTAATTATGATAAAGAAAAATAATGATAATAAGTGTTTTAAGTTGTTTTCAAATTGTATTTCAATAAACGGATACTCTCGAAGTGTTATTTGTGATTTGCAAATGCAAAAATATTTTTTTATTCCAAATTTTTTACATAAAATTTTCATATCAAATAATAATATAATATCTAACAAAATTAAAGAAATACTACCACCAGATATTATTAATTTTCTTTTAAACAAAAATGTAATTTTTGAGACAGACGAACCAAGTTTATTTCCAAATATTAATCAAAACTTCCAAATCCCATCATTTATTACAAATGCAATAATTGAAGTTCCACATAATTATAATCCTGAAAAATTAATTAAGTCATTAAACAGATTAAATTGTATTGCAATTCAGCTTCATTTTGGTAAAGAGTTTTTATTAACAGAAATAAGAAATTTTTTGTCTTATTTTTCAGATATTCGTTTTATTACAATTGAATGTTTTGTTTTTTGGAATGATAACGATTATAATTTAAATAATTTGGTTTCTTTATATAGTGATTTTTCGTTTTCAAGATATATAATTTATAATGCTCCTCAATATATAAAAGAAAAAAATAATGATTCTTTAATTTTTCATTTTCAAGATTTTAGTAATCATGTTAAAGAAATATTTCCATTAGATTTTATAGTAAATACTAAATTATTTACCGAATCGCAAAAGCACAATACGTATTTCAATCGTAAATTATATATTGGTAAAAACGGAGAAATAAAAAATGCTTCAGAATGCAAAGAAATTTATGGCAATATTAAAGATATTAAAAATGAAGATGACTTAAAAACAATTATCGGCAAAACTGAATTTCAGAAATATTGGTTTGCACACAAAGAAATTATCGATATTTGCAAAGATTGTGAATTTAGGCATTTATGTGTTGATTCGCGAGTGCCAATTCAAAGAGAAAATGGTACTTGGTTTCACCATACAGAATGTCAGTACAATCCATATATTGCCAAGTGGCAAGGCGAAGAAAATTTTGTTTCTGCAAGTGAATGTGGCACTTATGATAATGAGAAAGGCTTTGTGTTAAACAAGCAAAAAGTTAAAAAATTGAACAAACAAATTTGGGGCGAGTAGATTTGAAAATTCCATTTTATTATTTAAACATTGAAAATAAAAATAGCATTAAAGTAAAGTAAACTCAACCGGTAAGTGCAATATAGACTGGGCAATCATCGGTAATTTATCAAGACGGTGATGTTGTTGTGGGCGGAATAGTACTATTGGAAATAAAAAGCGGTTAATTCTTTTTTGAGGTGTTATTACATAAATCTTTGTGCAACTTTGTGTAATAGCTATTGCACAAAGTTGCACAAAGAATCCACTAAAGAGACAAAATTATACCATAAAAAAAACAGAAAACGAATTATCAATTCATTTTTTTTTATGTAAGTTTGCATATTGAAAGCATAAAAAAATGAATTTAATTATAGGAATTGACGATACCGATAATCTCGAAAGCAGAGGAACAGGGTTTCGTGCACGCGAATTGGGGCAATTTATTACAGAAAATAAATTAGGTCAATTGCGTTATGTAACTCGTCATCAACTATATTTTCACACCGATATTCCTTTTACATCGCATAATAGTTCGGCTTCAATTGTTATTAATAATGTTGCCAGCAAAGATGAAATTCGAAAATATTGCGAAGAATATTTATTAAAATATGCTGCCGAAGGCTCTGATGCAGGTTTATGTATTTTTGAACCAGACGAAACTAAATCAATTGAAAAAATTATTAAATTTGCACATCGTGCTAAAAAAGAGATTGTTACCGAAGATGAAGCATATAAATTAGCAGCGGAAGCAGGGATTTTTTTAAAAGGATATACAGGCTTAAAAACAGGAATTATTGGAGCATTAGCGGCAGTTGGTTTGCGTGCCAATGGCTGCGATGGCAGAGTTTTATGGTCGAAAAATTTAAGAGATACTAATGGAATTTTTTCTGTTAAAGAACTAAAACAATTTATTGATATTGAATCAATTGTTGATATGAGTTACAATATTATATCTTCAAATGATATTGTTTTTAAAGGCGAATGGTGTCGTCCTGTGATGTTAAATAATAAAGTTACATTAATTTTAGAGGAGGTGAAAAATGAACAGTTTAAATGGCAAATTGCTCCAAAGGAGTTTATCAAAAGTATTACACAATAAGTTAGCAATTGATATTGCAGAAGTTTTAATTTTATTATTATTAGGTGCAATTGCAATAACATTACATGCAAATCTTCGTATTCCTACACAAATGCCGGGTAAATATGGAATAATATTTATGACTATAATAATGGGTGCACGACTTTGTTCAAAATACAAATTTTCGGCTACAATAGCAGTATTTGGTGCTGTTTCGGTATTAATGTTTAATGTACTTGGTTTTAAAGACCCATTTATGCCAGTTATTTACATGTTTATTGGTATTGTTATAGATGTTTTATTTATTTCGTTTCCGAAATTATCGGATAAGGCTTGGTTTGTTGCTTTAACTGCCGGAATTGCATGGATGATTATACCAATTTTAAGAATTATGATTTTTGCTTTATTTGGATATATGCACGGAGTGCCAAAATATGCTCCAATTGTTCCTTTTATTTCTCATATTATCTTTGGTTGCTTTGGAGGTTTATTTGCTTTTTCAATATTAAAATTATCAGGAAAATTATCAAAAAATAATGTTCAAGAATAAAATTTTATTTTTTACAATTTTAGCATTAATTATTTCATTTATTGGTTGTAAATCGGATAAAGAAGAACCAATAATTGGATTAGTTTCTGGTGATGGTTTGTTTTCAACCGACACAATTGCTGACCCAGGGCAACTTTTCAGAATTAGAATAAAAGGCACTTCGGGTAGCCAACCGGCTACTAATTTTCGCATTTTGGTGGAAACTAATGGTATAACTCGCACTGCGTTAGATTCAGGGATTTATTCCGAAAATTTTGATTTTATAAAATCATTTTATTTTGCCGGAAATGATATTGAAAAATGGTCGTTTTGTATTAAAAACAAAGATGGATTTGTTGCAAGTACATCAATAATTATCAAGCGGAATTTGAATGCGTTATATGGTCCAATAAACGAATTTCCGAATATCACTTTAAAAATGCAATCAAACGAAAGCGGGAATATGCTTATATTAAAATTGGGAACTGTTATATCTGCTGCTTCATCTGCTAACTATCAATCTGATGTAGATTTTCTATCGTATTATAGCTCTGTTAATTTTTATACATTATCATCTCCCAACGAAACTGAGGCACCGGGTTTTTATCCATCAATTTTATCGATGACAAATAAAAATGAAATTCGATACAAAGAAGGTTTTACCTCAATAACGCCAAATGTTTACGATTCTGTTATGAACGATAGTATAATTTTAGCATCGTATGATAATTCTGTAGTTGGTAAGAAAAAAGCAAAAAATGTATTTCCTGAAAACGTAGTTTCTTTTGCAGTTCAAACCGGACCAATGGCTGGCAAAAAAGGATTAATAAAAATAATTGAAACCAATGGCGAATCAACCGGAAATATTAAACTATCAATAAAAATTCAAAGGTGAAAAATATTTTTATGATTCTCAATAAGCGAATTTTTGCAACTATTTCTCTAATAATTATATCTATTAATATAATTTTTGGTCAAAATCCAATTTCAGATAGTTCATTTTTAGAACTTAATCAAGTTATTATTACTGCTACCCGAACTGCTTTAGAATCGAATAATATTCCAATGCGTGGTTCGGTTTTAATTCCTAATCAAACAAATACATTTAAAAATGCCAATATTGATGGTATGCTTTATCAAATTCCGAATGCTTATATTGATAGGCGGAGTGGCATTTTTTCAAAAAATTCATCGGTAAGCTTACGAGGGCTAAATGGAAGCACCAGAACATTAGTTTTATCAAACGGAATTCCAATTAACAAAACCGATGGTGGTGGAGTAAATTGGAATAGAATAAATCCCGAAACTATTGAAAAAATTGAGGTTATAAAAGGTCCTGGATCATCGCTGTATGGCTTTAATGCTATGGGTGGTGTTGTAAATATGATTACCAAAAAACCAATTAAAAAGAATGAATTTAGTGCTTCAACTTGGCTTGGCAGCTATAATTCAAAAGGGGCTTCGATGTATTATGGAACTAGAAATAAAGTAGATACAGGTTTTTATTTTTCGATAGATGCTTTTACCCGCTTAGGCGATGGATATATTGCAGAACCCGACAGCACCAAAGACTCAACAAGTGCAAAATTGTATGTAAAAGATTATGGTACTCGCTTTTTGTGCGGATATAATTTTTCAAGAAACACATATTTAGAAGCAGAATATAGTTATTCGTATAACGAATCGGGTGATGGAATGCAGATATTTGACCCTAAAGGTGCATATTACAGCTATAAAACCAATAATGCTCGAATTTTTTATACAATCGAAAAAAACTCATTCGGGAAAATAAATGTTTTGGCATACTATCAAAACGAAAATTATATTTACCAAAAAGAGAACTTTAAAAAAGATAAACTCCCACCATATAAGGTTACAGCCTATAATCTTACGCAAACAAATGCAATTAGAGAAGATTTTGGTATTAATTTATGGCATAGCATAAAACTAACTAAAAACATTAATATAACTTATGGTTTTGAAGCTCGGCAAGGCTCAGGAATAGGATCCGAAATTTGGTTTACCTCTACCGATACTATGAAAACAAAAGGTGTAATTAGAAATTTTGGTGCTTATATTCAACACGAAAGTTCGTTTTTGTCAAATAAATTAAAATGGATTTCATCAATTAGATACGATGATGTAATTTTTTTTGATGGAAGCTATCAAATTTTTTCTCCATCGGCAAGCAACGAATTACTGCAATATTATAATAGCGATTATAGTTCAAAATCGTGGCAAGGATTTAGTCCGAAAACAGGATTAATATATAATTTCACTCAATTTATTTCTTCATATATTAATTTTTCGGGAGGTTTTCGTCCGCCAATGCTCGATGATATGATAAATAACAGAAGTATTACAAAGGGTTTTAAATTGGCAAATCCAATACTAAAACCCGAAACAATATATTCAATAGAAGCAGGCGGAACTTTCAGATATAAAAGAAGTTTGATTTTTGAGCCGTCAATTTATTATATGCAAGGCAACGATTTTAATTATTTTGTTGCAACCGGTGATACTATTTGGGGCGATAATAAACCCAAACCTGTACTTCAACGCGACAATATTGCTCAAGTTAATATTTTAGGTGCAGAAGCTGCAATTAGATTTTATTTTAATTATGGTATATCAGGATATTTGAATTATTCGTACAACAATTCAATTATTGGCAAATATGATAAAAAAACAGAAAATGATATTGATTTAAAAGGCAAAACATTAACCGAAGTTCCTACACAAATGGCAAGTATTGGTATTAATTGGCAAAATAAAATTGTAAATGCTCATTTTTCGTTTAATTATGTTGGAAGTACTTTTTCCGATGATGAAAATTTAATAAAACTTGATGATTATTATACTTTAAATATGAAACTTTCTCGTACAATTTATAAATCACTTGATATTTGGTTTCAAATTCAAAATATTAACGATAATATTTATATTAACAATAAAGGTCAAAAAGGGCTTGGAAGGTTTATTTCGGGAGGGTTAAGGGTAGCGATATAAATATCATATTTTATACTCGGGGCGTTACTCCAAGTAGCACTTCGACTTATTAAACTATACCACAAAGAATGATAAATTCACGCAAAACAAAAGCAAAAATTTTGATTTTCTAATTTTTCACCACAAGGCATGCAGGGCAATATGTTTCAATAAAAATTCTATATTCAGAATTCAAAATTCCACTTCCAACTTGGTATAGTTTACTTTTTTTACTTTTACATTTTTACTTATATCGTAAACTTTTTGCAATTTTTAAACTAATTAAACTTTACTTTGGAAATATATTTTAAAACAATTATTGCTTTTGCTCTTTTAATGTATTAATTTTGAGATGATTTTAAAATAATATTTAAAAAATGAACGTATGAATAAAAAATATTTTCTAATAGCAAGTTTTATATTTTTAATAATTGTGTTGAACGACAAAATTTATTGCCAAAACATTAATAATTCGGGCTTCCCATCAGATATAGACACAGTTGTAATTCACGAAGGCAAGTGCATAAAAGGTAACTGTAAAACATTAATTTCAACCAAAGAATACACAAAAGCTGACATTTTAGTTGATGTTGGATATATTTATCAAGGAAATTTTGTTAATGGTATTGAATCGGGAAAAGGAACATTATTATCCAAAGACAATAAAAAAATTTATGAAGGTAATTGGAAAAATGGATTGTATAGTGGTTTGGGAAAATTATACTTGAATACAGGTAACGTTTTTGAAGGTAATTTTAAGTATGGTTTAATGCATGGCAAAGGCAAAACTACCGACAAAACCGGCAAAATTATTACAAACATAAATTACAAATACGGGAAAATGGATGGCGAAGGAGTTTATACCGATATTGATGGGCTTAAATACGTAGGTTCTTTTGCCGATGGATTGCAAAACGGAAAAGGAATAATATATTCAAGTGATAATAAAATTAAGTTTGATGGGCAATGGAAAGTGGGCAAACGCAATGGCTTTGGAACACTCTATTTTAATGATATGAAATATGTTGGCGATTTTAATAATGATTTATTTCAAGGTAAAGGAAAGCTTTTCGATAAAAATAATAGAATGGTGTACGAAGGTGATTTTATGTACGGAAAAATTCAAGGCAAAGGCACTTTTCACTACGAAAACGGTGATTCCTATATTGGTTCATTTGAAAATGGAAAAAGAAGTGGCGATGGAACAACATTTTATAAAGATAAAACATTTCAAAAAGGTACTTGGAATGGCGATAGCCTTTATAAAACAATAAGTGAAGATTACAAAGTGGAAACAACCGATTATTCGGTTATTTTTCCAATAAAACCGTTTGAAAAAACTGATAGCAAGTACAAATCTTTTGAATGTCCGATGTATGATTACGGTAAAAAAATATCATTATATATTTTTACAGCGGTAAATTTAGATAATGTTCCCTCTACAGGCGAAGGACAATTTAATATAATTGATGGCACAAAAGTAACAGCAAATTGTAAAAAGCTAACTCCTTCAAAATTTTATTTTAAAGGCATATTCCCTTGTCAAGTATATTATTGGAAGTATGAAGATGGAACAGCAAAAACTTTTACTTTTATTGATATAAGTAAAAAGAAACTATATTTAATAAGTTTTTGGTGGCACGAAAATAGCGAAAGCACAATTGACAAAATGTGTGATAAGTTTATGGAAAATATTTATATAAGCGGAACTAAGCTTCGTTAATTATAAAACAACTTTTAGATAAATATTACATTACTAAAACAACAGAACTTTTATAAGAAATTTCAATTTTATCGTTTGAAATAAGTACATCAGTTTGTCCTTTTGTAGGATTTTCAGAATATTGTAATGGTTT
>CAZRCF010000053.1:0-5279 GCA_964598505.1 uncultured Lentimicrobiaceae bacterium
TTCCAAAAAGGTATAAATTATCCTTTTTCAATTTCACAAGGTAGTACATATAGTATTGGATACGGAATATGGATAGACTTAAATCATGATGGTGATTTTGAAGACAATAATGAATTTCTATACAGTACATATACAAGTAGTAACAGTTTTAATGGTAATATTACAATACCTCCAACATATAACTATACCGGCAAAACAAGAATGAGAATTAGGGCATTGAGGTATAACTACATATATTCAAATAATTCTTGTACTAATTATACCGAATGCGGTGAAACCGAAGATTATACGATTACAATATTGCCACCTCCTTATCAAAAAGATGTTAGATTATTAAGCATAGTTAAACCGGATGATATATCTACTTATCAATTGATTTCTAATGATGTAATTGTTAATTTAAGAAATATAGGAATAGATACAATAAGTCAATTGCCGATAAACTATATATTAAATTCACAAACGCCTATTTCTTATACTTGGAACGGTCAACTATTACCTCAACAACAAATAAATATTACTTTGCCTCAACTATCAACTAATTTAGCAAATAATAATATTGTTGTTTATTCGAGTTTAACAGGAGATTTAGATAATTCAAATGATACATTAAGCAAAAGTTTTTTTGCTTTAGATGCACCTGCAATAATTAGTGTTAATCCTGATACAATTAATGGCTTTATTGCCTCATGTGACAGTACAGCTACTCAATCATTATCATTTAAAATTTACAATAATGGTTATCAACCATTAATTTATAATATTAATCAAAATAGAAGCGTAAGCGATAACTTTGAAAATGGGTTAGATAAATGGATTATTAATAGTAGATGGGGATTAATAAATCAAGGTTATAATGGAGGATATGGAATTACAGAAAGTCCATCAGGGAATTATAGTGATGGATGGAATGAATATATTCAATTAAAAGATTCGTTATTTATTGTAAATAAAGATAGTTGTAAAATACAATTTATGCTTAAATATATTCTTGAAAGTTGTTGCGATAGATTAAACACTCAAATTAGCGTAAATAATGGTTCATGGAATACAATTGTGAGTTATGGCGGTAATGGTAGCGAAAGCTGGAATTTAAAGCAAATACCTTTTAATAATTATGTAAATAATGGAGATTATATAAAATTCCGTTTTTATTTCTATTCAGATGTTTCAGTTGTTAGAGACGGTGTGGTAATTGATGATTTTTCAATAAATGGAATTCAAAGTGGAGAATGGGCTACATTAAATACAACTCAAGATACTGTCGCTATTGGAGATTCATCAATAGTGGGAGTTACTTTAAAAGTAGGTCAGTTAAATGCAGGTTCGCATAATCAATTATTAAGTATTATTTCAAATGATCCTACACAACCAAATATAAATTATCCAATTAATTTAACAATTACCGGCGCACCGCAAATTGAAATAAGAGATAGTATAAGAAATTTCCCTTCAATTATGGCTGGTGTTACGGCAACCGAAACTTTTAAAATATATAATATCGGTTGTGATTCTTTATTTATTACAGCAATTAATCATAATGATGTAGCGTTTAATACTGTTTTTCCATCTTTTATAATGCCAAGAGATTCTGCTGAAATACAAGTTAATTTCAATACATTAACACAAGGATTACATACTGATACACTTACAATAATAAATAATAGTGAAATAAAACATATTTATTTAATTGGTACAATATTACCAACGCCACAAATGATTTTAACACCTGATAGCTTTTATGTTAGTACAAGTAATTGCGATGATACTTTATACTATAATATGAAAGTTAAAAATTTAGGTAATGCAACTTTAAATTGGAACGCTTATTATAGTAAAGGAGCCGAAAAATCATTATCATTTAGTGGTAGTAGTTCAGAAGTAAGATTTGGTAATTTTGGCACAATGCCTCAAAAAGGTACTGTTGAATTTTGGATGAAAGCAAGTACTACCAATGATACAAAAGTTTTATTTTCATCATCGGGCTTTAATTATAATTGGAAAGGAATAAATGTTTATCAAAGTTATAATAATTTGTATTTAACAGTTGGTAATGATAATGGCAACACATATAATAGTTATACAATTACAAATAATATTGATGTAGGAAATTGGCACCATGTTGCTGTAAGTTGGGATATTACACTTAATAGAGTATGGACCTATTATGATGGAAATGTTGTTTCAAATTCTTATTACAATCCTAATTGGCCTACAACAATTTCAGATGTAAGATTAGGTATTGGTTATCACACTTATTCAAACTATTATTTTAATGGTGAAATTGATGAATTCCGTATTTGGAGCGAGAATCGTACAGCTACAAATATTAAAAACTATTATAAAGAATCTATACTTGCTCCAACACCAAGTTTGATAGGATTATGGGGATTTAATGAGGTTTCAGGGGATACTGTTTATAGTTTTAATAATAATAGAAAAGGTTTATTATTTAATGTAACAAGAGCAATTTCAGGAGCAAAAGTTAATAATACCGGTATTGATGTTTATCCAAATAGTGGGGTTTTAAATATTAACGACTCGAGTAATGTTCAAGTTACATTTGTAACAACAGGATTAAATAGCGGAAATCATTATTCGGGAATTGGAGTTACTTCAAACGATCCTTTACGCCAATTAGTTATTATACCAACACATCTTGTTTTAACAGGAAGTCCTCAATTTCAATTATTTGAAAACGAATTGAATATTGATAATATAATGGCTGGTGCAACAATTACCGATTCGGTATATTTTACTAATATAGGTTGCGATACGCTTAAAGTTACAAATATTACACATAACAACTCTGTTTTTGCTATTAACCAGTCTTCTTTTACTGTATTACCAAAAGATACAGCAAAACTTAAAGTTACATTTAATCCAATTCAAGTTGGTATTTATAATGATACTTTAACATTTATTTCTAATGCAGGAAATCATCAATTATTTGTAAATGCAGTTGCAGTAGCTGCTCCGGTTGCATCAGTAAACCCAACATCATTTACCGATACTTTAACTGTTTGTAATCAAAGCATAACAAAATATTTCAAAATTAGAAATACCGGAAATGAAATATTGAATTGGAGTGGAGTTTTAGGCGGGGTTGGAATTGTAGATAATTTTGACAATGGAATAAATAACTCAAATTGGAGTAGTTTAACCAATGCTACTTCGGCTGCTTCATGTGGAACAGCTTATGGAAACAATGCTTTGTATTTTGGAGGAGACGGAATTAGAGAAATAACAACTAAATCATTAAATACTGTTGCAGGAGGAAACATTTCCTTTTATCTAAAAATTAGTGGTTCCGGTGGAAGCCCATGCGAACAAGCAGATGGAGGTGAAGATGTTGTACTTGAATATAGTATAAATAACGGTGTAAATTGGAATAATATAAACACTTATTATACAGGTTATTATTCTTACTTTACCCCAATACAAATTGCTATTCCTTCGGGTGCTCAAACTTTAAATACAAGATTTAGATGGAGACAACTTAGCCATAGTGGCTCTTGTTGCGATCACTGGGCAATTGATGAAGTCTCTGTTAATACAATTAATATTAATAATATTACACCATCATCAGGGACAGTTGCTATAGGAGATTCAAATACAGTACAATTAATTATCGATGGGCAAGGATTAATTAACGGTAATTATAACTCTCAAGTTATTATTAATACTAACGATCCTGTACATTCGCAAATAATCATTCCTGTAAATTTGAAAATCATTGCAAATCCAATAATAACAATTTTTAATAATCCATTTATTATGGATACTGTTATGATTGGAGCCGAATCAATTGGATCATTGTTTATTAAAAATTCAGGGTGTGATACTCTAAAAATTACATCAATAACTCACGACTTAACTGAATTTTCTTATAGTCCATCAACTTTAGTAATTTTGCCAAGAGATTCTGCGGCATTTAATATAACTTTTACTTCGCTAAACGTCAATAGCTTTACAGATACTTTGAGAATTACAAGCAATGCAGGTAATACAAAAGTTGCAATTAAGGCACGTACATTAGGTGCTCCTGAAATTATAACATTGCCCGATGCAATAACAGCAAATATTATTTGCGATAGTAATTATTATAGTTCGTTAAAAATTAAAAATCCGGGTATTGTTCCATTAAATTGGAGTGCTTTTATCGAAAATCAAGAAAAAGGTGCATTACAATTCAACGGAGTAAACAATTATGTTAGTTTAGGATATTTTTCACCAGGAAATCAATGGAGCGTTGAAGCATGGGTAAAACCTGATAATTTGCCGTATGGTAACAAATTAATTGCAGGATCAATATTTGGTTCAAATCCATGGGGTATTTGTTTTATTGATGGTAAATTTTCTGCAATTTATAGAGCACAAAATGGATACACTCAAACTTTAATTGCTGATAATTTTACAGTTTCTGCAAGCGTTTGGTATCACGTTGCAACAGTTTATAATGGCTCAACGTTAAAAATATTTATTAATGGTAATTTAATTAAATCAGCAATTATAAATTCTGATTATACTGCATATAGTTATCCATTAATTGGTGGTGATCCAAACTATTATAGTAATTATTTCTCGGGAAGTATTGATGAAGTTAGAATTTGGAATAGAGCAAGAAGTCAAAGTCAAATTAGCTATGCAATGAATCATATTCTTGTAGGTAATGAAACAGGTTTGGTAGGATATTGGGCAATAAATAAGCTAAATGGTTCATCTATTACCGATTTATCAGGAAATGGACACAATGGCAGCGTTAGTGGTGCAACTTTTACGTCAAATGCTTCACCAATATTAGGTTGGGTTAATTTATCAAATAGCTCAGGTTCTATAAATGTTGGTGACTCAACTCAAATTAATATTAGTATAAATAGACATTTATTACCTCAAGGCACACAAGTATTCAAATTGTTAATAAATTCTGATGACCCTGTGAAACCTTACGATACTACTCTTATTACTCTAAATTCTCAATATAATTTAATACCTGTTGATATTGGAAGTGATACAAATTTATGTACAGGTAATGCACTTACAATTTCTGCCGGTAGCTATAGCTCGTACACTTGGAACGACAATTCACATAATTCAACCCTAATAATTACAAATAGTGGAACTTACAATGTTTTAGTTACCGATGCAAATGGATGCGAATTTAGCGATACTGTTCAAATAGGTTTAACTCAACCACCTGTTGCTAATGGAGGTCTCGATAAATCTATATGTCAAAGCAGTTCAGTTTCATTAAATGGTTCTGCAAGTGGAGGAACGCC
>CAZRCF010000053.1:5289-12799 GCA_964598505.1 uncultured Lentimicrobiaceae bacterium
AACGCCCCCATATCAATATTTTTGGAAAAACGAAGTTCAAAATATTGTCTCTACATATCCAAACTATAGTTTTGTTCCAACAACAACAACAATTCATTATTTAGGAGTAATTGATAATAATGGATGCGAATCACTATTTGATGATACAGTTCATATAACTATTAATCCTAATCCAATTGTAAATGCCGGTGCTGATACAACTATAGATTTAGGTACTTCTGTTACATTGAATGGTAGTATAACAAATGGAACATATCCTTATACAATTAATTGGTCGCCAAGTTATAATATGTCGGCAACTAATATATTAAATCCTTTATTAACACCTAATGGTTCCGGTAATTATGCACTACAAGTTACTGATGTAAATAACTGTACTGCAACTGATTATGTATATGTTAATATTAAATATATTGTATCAGGAACTGTAGTTTACAATAACTCATCGCAAACGCCTATGCCAAATACAAGGGTTTGTTTAGAAAACCAATCTGGAGTTTTACTTGATTCTGTATTAACAAATGGATCAGGAGAATTTAGTTTTTCTAAAGTAAGTAGTGGTAATCATTATTTTTATGCAAAACCAAGTGAGCCATTTAAAGGGTTAAACGCTACTGATGCTCTTGGCATAAGACGTCATATTGTTAATCTTTCATCGCTAAGTGGTATTAATTATACTGCAGCTGATGTTAATAATAGTAGTAGCATTTCAAGCGCAGATGCTTTATTAGTATTAAGACGTACAGTAGGTATTATTTCAAACTTTGCTTCCGGTGATTGGATATCTGAAAGAAAATTGATTTATATCTCATCTAATACAAATAATTTGTCAATTAAAGTATTGTGTGCCGGTGATGTTAATGGTTCGTATGATTTTAATTCAAAGAACTCAAGTAATAGTTCAATTAATTTAAAATCAATACCATCAAATATAAATATTATTGCCGGCGAAACTTATGAAATGCCAATTAAAATTAAACAAAATATCATACCAGGTGCAATTACATTAAACTTTAACTATCCAAGCGATATAATTGAAATTATAGGTGTAACATCAAATGGAAATGATTTAGAATTTAATATAAATAAAGGTATTATTTCAGTAGGTTATTATAATGAAAATGGAATAAATATTAATGAAAATATCTTATTATCTATAAAATTTAGAACTAAGCCATTGATTAATAATAAAATAATAGATTTATCATTGAATAATGAAAATGAAATAGCCGATATTAATGGACAGGTTATAAATAATTTGAATTTAGAATATCCATCAATTAAAGTTGTTGAGAATATTGATGAATTTATATTAGAAGATAACTACCCTAATCCATTTTCAGATATTTCTACTATTCGAGTATATGTACCAGAAGATGCTTCTGTTAATTTTACAATATTAAATTCAATAGGAATAGAGATGAAGACAGTATTAAATGAAAAATTAACGCGAGGTTGGCACGAAATTAAAATTAAAGCAACTGATTATCCTCAAGGAGCATATATGTATCGTATAAAAGCTGTTGGTTTAAATAAAACATTTGAGCAAACACGAAGAATGATTATTATTCGATAATGAAATAAGATATTGATTTTGATAAAAACAAAAGTTATGGAAACAATACACATAGAAAAATTTATTAATAAAATAAGAATCAATATATTTCAAAAATTCTATATTATGAAAAGAAGTATATTACTGGCTTTCTTCAGCATAATGTTGATGCAGCCGATATTTGCTCAAACAGCAATTATTACAGCAGACACAATAGTAGCTAATCAAGGCGATAGTATTGATGTGGCTATTAGAGTGCAAAATCTTCCACAAATTGGCTCTTTAACACTGTATATTGAATTTAATAGTACAGTTTTAAGTTATGGAAGGTTTTTAAATATAAATCCATTATTATTAGCCGGCAATCCTCTGATAAACAAAAATGGAAATAAAATAGTTTTATCATGGGCAGATATTAACGGTTCTACAATAGGTACCGATAAGTTGTTCGATTTGAGATTTAAGTATAATGGAGGAATTAGTCCCATTTCATTCTTATCAGGATGTGAAGCAACAGATATTCAAGGCAATGTGCTAACGCCTTCAGTTATATATAGAGGTGGAAGTGTAACCGAATCATTATCGCTAAATATTACTCCTACCGGAAACTCTATTTGTTTGGGCGATTCTATGCTTTTAACTGCTCAAGCACTTAATGGATACGGAAATTATACTTACAGTTGGTCATCAGACCCAATAGGGTTGTCGTCAAATCAAGCATCAATTTGGGTTAAACCCACTTTAAATACAACTTATTCTGTTATTGTGGGTGATGGTGTAGATATTGTTAGCGGAAGCAAAACTATTACAATATTTACCGATCCACAGCCATCATCTGTTTCAAATATGCTTCCGACTAATAATACTCAAAATCTTTCGCCACCGGTTCAGTTATCATGGGCGCCGGCTTCTTATGCTTCTTCTTATGATTTATATGTTTGGTCAGCAGATAGTATTAATAGACCATCAACACCAACATTATCAAATACTACTCAAATAAATTATACAATTAATAGTGGTTTAAATTGGGGTAAAACATATAAATGGCAAATAATATCGAAAAATTTATGTCATGTTACCGATGGACCTATTCAACAGTTTAGTATAAGAGCATTGCCTAATCTTCATGTAACTCAAATAACAACTTCGCAAGCTTATGCAGGTCAGCCATTAACAGTTTCGTGGACAGTTAAAAATGATGGATTAGGTTCTACTACTGAAGGTTCGTGGAATGATCATATTTGGATTTCACCGGATATTGAAGTAAGGGTTGCTGAAGATCCTATTTTTGCTCAAGTTCAAAATGTTAGTTATTTAGGTGCCGGGCAAAGTTATACAAACACTACACAAATTATTGTTCCACAGAATTATATGGGGACATATTACATATTTGTAGTTACTGATGCTAACGACGCATTATTTATCGATTGGTCGCTAACCGGTAATGGTCCAAACAATGCACCTGTGCCATATACACCTAGTACTACAGGAACTCCATATCCGTATATTATGGCATGGGCACATAATCCAGGAAATGTTAGAGAAGTGAATGATGCGGGAAATACCCATGACAATTTCTTTTATAAGCAATTAGATATTATTATGCCGCCTGTACCCGATTTAGCTGTTAATCAAATTGTTGCACCCTCTAATGTTTTTTCGGGGCAACAAATATATCTACCTTTCTCTATTAAAAATCAAGGTTTTGCTACTGCAACAGGCAGTTGGAGTGATGTAGTTTACATTAGTGCAGATACAGCTTTTAATGCTTCAACCGCTACTTTAATAGGATCTTTTCCAAGAACACAGCCACTACAACCTGATAGCATTTATTATAAAAATGTTCAAGTTACAATACCATCAAATATTATGGGAACTTATTACATCTATGTAAAAACTGATGCTACAAATCAAGTTTTTGAAAATGTATACGAAAGTAATAATCTAACTAAAAGTGAGCCTTTTCAAATATTCCTTACTCCACCACCCGATTTAATTGTTACTAATATTCAAGTACCCGATACACTTACTAATAAAGATATCTCAAATATAAGTTTTACTGTTAAAAATCAAGGTGCAATACCTACTTCAAGTGGTAGTTGGACAGATAAAGTATTTCTAACAAATGCTTCAAATTACGATTTATCGGGAGCATTCCTAGTTGGAAGTGCTGTTCATCAAGGTGATATATATGTTGATAGCACTTATATTTCAAATATTAATGTTACAATACCGGCTGGTATTAGTGGACCATATTACTTTTATGTTAAAACAGATGCGAATTTTAACGTATTTGAATATACCACCGATAGTAATAATGTTACCCGACAAACTTTACCAACTACAATTATTACACCTGATTTAATTGTTACAAATGTTGAAAATCCACTTTACGAAAATAATAATCAACCAATTAACATTTTATGGACTGTTAAAAACAATGGTTTAGGAAAATTGATTAGCACAGAAGTTACAGATAATATTTTTGTTTCGAAAACAAATATTTTCTATGCCGATTCAGTAATATCAGCAGGTTCATTAACATATAATCTTTCATTATTATCAGGCGATTCGGTGATAAAACAAAAAACTTTGCTTTTACCGCAAAACATTAGTGGAAATTATTATATTTTTGTTTATTCCGATTACACAAATAAAGTATATGAATCTCCTTCAGAAGCTAATAATGTAAATAATAATATTAATCCAATTTCTATAAATAAAGCAGACTTAACAGTTAGTGAGTTAATTTATCCTGAATTTTTTAATTCGGGACAAACAGCTAATATTGAATGGAAAATTAAAAACATTGGGCAAGGGCAAATTGTTAATAAAAAATGGACTGATAAAATTTATATATCAAAAGCAAGCACTTTTTATATTGACTCTGTAACAGAAATTGGCTCTATTAGTTATGTTCAAGCACAATTGCTTTCGAGTGACAGTGTTCAAAAAAGTTTAAATATTTCAATACCAAACATTCAATCGGGTGATTATTATTTATACATTTTTATAGATGCTAAAGATACAATTTTTGAAGGAACTAATGAAAATAATAATGTTTTAAGAAGTCAAACGATGATTTCAGTTTTAAATCCAAATCTTATTGTTTCTTCAGTTGAAAATATTACATCAATAAATTCAGGACAACCTATAACTATTGGATGGGTTACAAAAAATATAGGTTTAGGCAAATTATATTATTCAAGTGTAACCGACAAAATATACCTGTCTTCTTCACCTAATTTTAGCTTAGATTCGGTTGTTGCATTAGGAACTAAAAACTACAATGTTACACTTTTAACCAATGATAGTATTAATAATCAGGCTACAGTTAATCTACCAAATGGAATTTCGGGTAATTATTATATTTTTATTCATACTAATTTCAATAACTCAGTATATGAAGGTGGAATGAATTCTGATAATAAATCCAAAGGTACTTCAATTAATGTAACCTTAGCTCCTTGGGCTGATTTACAATTGAAAAATATAATTATTGCCGATTCATTAACGCCAGGCGAAAATTTCACAGTAAGCATAAATGTTAAAAATGCAGGAAATGCTTCAATTATTGGAAATTCATGGGCAGATAAGTTATATATTTCTACAAGTCCTGATTTTGATACTACAGCAATTTTATTATCAACTTTCATTAACTCTCAACAGTTAGATACAGGAATAACATATCAAAATACATTTAGCTCAAATTTATCTTCAACATTTTCATCAGGGTATTATTTCTTTTTTGCAGAAACAGATCAACACAACACAGTATTTGAATATTTGTACGAAAACAACAATTTATATAGAAGTAACCCTGTTTATATAAGGCAATATCCTGTAAATTTAGCTTTAACAAGTTTTACTGCTCCCGACTCTTCATTCTCAGGACAAAATATAAATATTCAATGGACTACAATTAACAATAGTAATAAAATTACTTTACCTTCGTATTGGTACGATGCACTATATCTTTCAGTTGATTCTATATGGAACCCCGGAAGCGATATTTTAGTTAAAGAGTGGAAACAAAATGGACCTTTATCTGTAGGAAATTCTTATTCAAATACTCAAAATGCTTTAATACCTAATGGGTTAAATGGTAATTACTATTTAATAATGATTACCGACCATTCAAATATTAATAATGAAATATTGAGAAGTGATAATTTAATGCTAATATCAAGAAACAATCAAGCAGTTACTTTCAAGATAAATCTTACACCTTCACCAAATTTATATGCAAATACATTTACAGCCCCTCAACAATGTATTACAGGTCAGCCATTTAATGTATCGTTTAAAGTTAAAAATATTGGTATTGGACCAACAACCATAGGTAGTTGGACTGATAAAGTATTCTTATCTAATGATTTTACTATAAACCAAGGCGATGTTAATATAGGAACTTATAATTATAATAGGGGAGTATTAGATACCGGTCAATATTACATTGATTCTATTAGTGTTACTGTACCGGTTGGTCATACAGGAAATTATATACTAATTTTTAAAGCAGATAACTCTGACGTAGTATATGAATTTAATGGAGAAACAAATAATACTGCTAACGCATTTATAATAGTAACTCAACCACCACCGGCAGATATTATTGTTAAAAATATTTCGTTACCCGATAGTGCAATGGTTGGAAAAAATATGAATATTTCGTGGACAGTTGAAAATATTGGACCAAATCCTGCAACCGGAAACGTAAAAGATATGATTTATATTTCAAATGATACTATTTGGGATATTAATGATAAATTAATAGGCGAATACTCTTCTTCAATATATTTGCCTACACTTGGAACTCAAAACCGTTCAATTAATAATAAATTATCAGGAGTTGCAATTGGCGATTACCATGTTATTGTTCGTAGCGATATTTTAAATAATATATATGAAAGCAACGACACAAATAATATATCATATTCTTCATCTACCTCATATATTGATATGCAAAGACTTCAATTTAATGTTGCTAAAAATGATACATTAATAAATAATACTGATTTATATTATTTAATAGATGTTCCGGATTCGTTAAAAGGCGAATCGATGCTATCAACTTTAAAAGCCGACTCTATAAATGGTTCTAATGAAATGTATTTGAAATATAATCAGTTATCTACTCGATTAAACTACGAATACACTCATTCATATCCATATTTAGGAAATCAGGAATTATTAGTCCCATACCTTTTTAAAGGAAACTATTATTTAATGTTATATGGTAGAACTTCAATATCTACAAGGCAAAATATAAATATTAAACCTGAAATTTTGAATTTTGAAGTTCGTTCAATAAATTCAAATAAAGGTGGAAATACAGGTAAAATAACAGTTGTGTTATTAGGATCAAAGTTTAACTCATATATGAAAATAAGACTTGTAAAAGGAAACGATACAATACATGCCGAAGAACTCCAATTTGTTGATATTACAAAAGTTTTTGTTCGGTTTGATTTAAAAGATGCTACACCAGGATTTTACGATGTTATTGTAGAACATTTATGCGAAGGAATAATTACAATTCAAAACGGTTTTGAAATTAAAAATGGAACACCTAATTACCTTTCGGTAAATGCAATAGCCCCTAACAATGTTCGTAATGGAAGAGTTGCGAGTTTTACAGTTGAATATGCAAACTTAGGTAACACCGATATTGTAGCACCTTCAATAGATATTAAGAGTTACGCTGGTTCTCCGATATCTATTGATGCAGCAGGCTTATCAAACAATGCTACTTTCTTACACATTCCATTGCAAATACAAGGCGAACCTAATAATATTCTTAGACCAGGTGTTACTGGTTCTATGGTTATATACACACGAACTGTTGCTGGATTAGGATTTACTATTTCAGTTTCTAATCAATAATTTAATTGAAAATAACTATGAAAATCATTGATAAAAAATTAAAAAAAATGAAAAGTAATAAAAGTTTAC
>CAZRCF010000054.1:0-12535 GCA_964598505.1 uncultured Lentimicrobiaceae bacterium
GGAAGCATTGATTTCGACCCAATTTGTTATCTTTTGCTTCATAATAAATTTTATTCATCGCAGGAAAACGATATAAGTGAGTTAATTAGCATTGTAAAAACTATTGATAGTAAATTACCAAATTTTAAAGCAAATACTATAAATGCAGCTACATTGCATAATAGCGGAGCAACTATTGTTCAGGAAATGGGTTATGCTTTAGCTTGGGCAAGCGATTATTTGGCAACAGCTCCTGATAAAGGTCTTGATGTAAATAAAATAGCTAATAATATTATGTTTACACTATCGGTTGGCTCAAACTACTTTATGGAAATAGCCAAATTGAGAGCTTTTCGTATGTTATGGGCAATTGTTGCCGAGCAATATAAAGTAGATATTAAAAAATTGAAAATATATATTCATAGCGAAGGCTCATCGTGGAACAAAACGCTTTACGACCCAAATGTAAATATGCTACGAAGCACTACAGAAGCTATGGCTGCAACTATTGGCGGAACTAATAGTTTATATTTACAATCGTACGATTTAATGTTTAAAAATGATGATGATTTTTCGAGAAGAATTTCGCGAAACATACAATTAGTACTAAAACACGAATCATATTTTGATAAAACTATCGACCCGGCTGCAGGCTCATATTATATTGAAAATTTAACCGATAATTTGGCAAAAGAGGCATGGAATATATTCCAATATACTGAGGCTAATGGCGGATTTATAAAATTAGCATCCGAAGGAATTATTAAAAAAGAGATTGAAGCTGTTGCAGCTAAACGTAATTTAGATATTGCTAATAGAAAAACTGTTATTTTGGGCACAAATCAATATCCAAATCAAACCGAATTTATGCTCGACAAAATTGAAGATTGTAATTACTGCTGCCAAAAACACGAAGGATTAAAACCATACAGAGGTTCGTTTGCTTTTGACGAGCTTCGCTTAGCTACCGAAAAATACAGCAAGGCAAAAAATCATAACCCAAATGTATTTATGCTAACAATAGGTAATTTGGCAATGCGTAAAGCAAGAGCTTCGTTTAGTTCAAATGTTTTTGCTTGTGCAGGTTACGAAATTATTGACAATCTTGGTTTTGAAGCTCCAGATGATGGAATAAAAGCTGCTATTAATGCTAAAGCAGATATTGTTGTAATTTGTAGTTCCGATGAAGAATATACAGAATTTGCACCTCAAATTGCTCAAGAGTTGAAAAAAATAAACAATAATATTAAAGTTATTGTTGCAGGTTATCCGCAAGAAATTCTTGATAAATTAACACAAGCTGGAGTTGATGATTTTATTCATGTTCGTACAAATGTTCTTGATTTTCTTACAAAATATCATAAACTTTTAGGAATTAAGTAGCTTTATACGGTGCAAGGTACATGGTGCACGGTACAAGGTAAATGACAAAAAGAATTAAAAACAAAATTAAAATAATTATGAAACCCGATTTCAGCAAAATAAAATACCAATCTCAAATAATTGAAAACAAACCATTTAATCAATGGGAAAAAGAGATAGAAACTCTTGAAAATTGGCTTACACCGGAACAAATTCTTGTTAAGCCTGTTTACGGAGATACAGATTTACTTGATATGGAACACCTCAACTATGCAGCCGGTTTGCCACCCTATTTGCGAGGACCTTATTCAAGTATGTATGTAATGAAACCTTGGACAGTACGCCAATACGCAGGTTTTTCAACAGCCGAAGAATCAAACGCATTTTATCGCCGAAATTTAGCTGCAGGGCAAAAAGGTCTTTCGGTTGCTTTCGATTTAGCTACACATCGTGGCTACGACAGTGATCATCCACGTGTTGTTGGTGATGTTGGTAAAGCAGGCGTTGCAATCGACTCAATTTTGGATATGAAAATACTTTTCGACCAAATTCCACTTGATCAAATGTCGGTTTCGATGACTATGAATGGTGCTGTATTGCCGATTTTAGCTTTTTACATAGTTGCTGCCGAAGAACAAGGAGTATCAATGGATAAATTAAGCGGAACTATCCAAAACGATATTTTAAAAGAGTTTATGGTGCGAAATACTTACATATATCCACCAGTTCCTTCAATGAAAATTATTGCAGATATTTTTGAATTTACTTCGAAAAATATGCCTAAATATAATTCTATTTCTATATCGGGTTACCACATGCAGGAAGCCGGTGCAACATGCGATATTGAAATGGCATATACTCTTGCCGATGGATTAGAATATTTACGTACTGGTGTTAATGCCGGAATGAGTATTGATACTTTTGCTCCACGCTTGTCGTTTTTCTGGGCAATAGGCATGAACCATTTTATGGAAATTGCTAAAATGCGTGCTGCTCGTATGATTTGGGCAAAAATTGTAAAGCAATTCAATCCGAAAAATCCAAAATCTATGGCGTTGCGTACACACTCGCAAACTTCGGGTTGGTCGCTAACCGAGCAAGATCCTTTTAACAATGTTGCTCGTACTTGTGTTGAAGCAATGGCGTCGGCTTTAGGACATACTCAATCGCTACACACAAACGCGTTAGACGAAGCTATTGCATTGCCAACCGATTTTAGTGCGCGTATTGCTCGAAACACACAAATTTATATTCAAGAAGAGACAAATATTTGTAAAGTTGTTGATCCATGGGCTGGTTCATACTATGTTGAATCGCTTACTAAAGAAATTGCTCAACGTGCTTGGGCTCATATTCAGGAAGTAGAAGCGCTTGGCGGAATGGCTCATGCAATCGAATCGGGTATTCCAAAAATGAGAATTGAAGAGGCTTCGGCTCGTAAACAAGCTCGTATTGATGCAGGTAAAGATGTAATTGTTGGTGTAAACAAATATCGTTTAGAAAAAGAAGATCCAATTGATACTTTAGAAGTTGATAATACCGCCGTTCGCGAATCGCAAATTAAACGTTTGGCAGAACTTAGAGCTAACAGAAATAACGACGATGTAAAAGCAGCTTTAGAAGCTATTACACGTTGTGCAAATGGTGGCGGTGGCAATTTGCTCGAATTAGGTATTGATGCTGCTCGCAAGCGTGCCTCTTTAGGTGAAATATCAGACGCATTAGAAGAAGTTTATGGTCGTTATAAAGCAAAAATTAATCTTATATCAGGAGTGTATTCATCAGAAACAACAGGAAACGAAAGTTTCCAAGAAGCTTGCAAATTGGCAGACGAATTTGCAGCACAAGAAGGACGACGTCCTCGTATTATGATTGCAAAAATGGGACAAGACGGACACGATAGAGGTGCAAAAGTTGTAGCAACAGGTTATGCCGATATTGGCTTCGATGTTGATATGGGACCGCTATTTCAAACACCCGAAGAAGCTGCTCGTCAGGCAGTTGAAAACGATGTTCATGTTGTTGGCGTTTCTTCTCTGGCAGCCGGACACAAAACTTTAGTTCCTCAAATTATTGAAGAACTTAAAAAACTCGGTCGCCCCGATATTATGGTAATTGTTGGTGGTGTTATACCCGCTCAAGATTACGATTATCTATATAAAGCAGGTGCTGCGGCTATTTTCGGACCAGGCTCTGTTATATCCGATTGTGCTATTAAAATGTTGAAAATTATGATGCAAAAGTAAATTGCTTTAAAGATAATATTTTTATAAAAACATTAAACCCTATTAATCATTATGATTAATAGGGTTTTTTAATAATAAATATTTTTTTTAATGCAAAAATACTAACTTTGCTATAAATATTTAACCCCAATAAATGACCATAGAACAATATTTAGAAAGTATAAATAAGAGATATAAACTTGGTAATGCAACCGAGCATACTTTTCGTGGCGATTTGCAGCAACTTATTGAGAGTTTAGTTCCCGAAATTAGAGCCACCAACGAACCCAAAAGGCAATTGTGTGGAGCTCCCGATTATATTATTACAAAAAAAGATATTCCTGTTGGGTTTATTGAAGCAAAAGATATTGGCGATAACGACCTTGATGGTGAGAAAAAAACAGGCAACAAAGAGCAGTTCGACCGATATAAGGCATCGTTAAACAACATAATTTTTACCGATTATTTAAACTTTCATTTATACTGCGATGGACAATTTGTAACTAAGGTTGCAATAGCCGAAATTACAGATAAAGGCATAAAACCCTTGCCCGAAAACTTTAATAATTTTACTAATCTTATAAAAGATTTTTGTACACATATTGGACAAACCATAAAAAGCAGTAAAAAATTAGCCGAAATGATGGCTGGTAAAGCTCGTTTGCTTTCGGAAGTTATTGAAAAGTCTTTAACAAGCGATGAAAACAACCACCAAGACAGCACGCTGAAAGACCAAATGCTGGCTTTTAGGCAAATACTTATACACGATATAACTCCAAAAGCATTTGCTGATGTTTATGCTCAAACCATAGCTTACGGAATGTTTGCAGCCCGTTTGCACGATGCTACATTGCCCACATTTAGCCGACAAGAAGCGGCAGAACTTATACCAAAATCAAATCCATTTTTAAGGAAATTATTCGGTTATATTGCCGGACCCGATATTGACGACCGTATTAAATGGATAGTTGATAGTTTGGTAGAGATATTTTTGGCTTGCAATGTAGAAGAAATCCTAAAAAATTATGGTAAACAAACCAAAATGGAAGACCCGATTATCCATTTTTACGAAACTTTTTTAAGTGAATACGACCCAAAATTGCGTAAAGCACGAGGTGTTTGGTACACACCGCAACCAGTTGTTGATTTTATTGTTCGAGCTGTTGACGATATATTGAAAACCGATTTTGATTTACCACAAGGACTTGCCGATAATAGTAAAACCAAAATAAATGTAAGTAATGGGCTTCAGCCCGTTGAAAAAGAAGTACATCGTGTGCAAATACTCGACCCTGCAACAGGTACAGGAACATTCCTTGCCGAAGTAATAAAACATATACACAAAAAATTTGAAGGACAACAAGGCATTTGGAGTAATTATGTAGAAACCCATCTTTTGCCTCGCCTTAATGGTTTTGAGTTGCTGATGGCAAGTTATGCTATGGCACATTTAAAATTAGATTTACTGCTTACCGAAACAGGTTATAAACCAACCGGAAATCAACGTTTAAAGATTTTTTTAACGAATAGTTTGGAGCAAGCATCCAACGAAGTTCCAAACCTATTTATGTCTCAATGGCTAACAGATGAAGCTCAAAAAGCTAATTTTATAAAACGCGATGCACCGGTAATGATAATTATGGGAAATCCGCCTTATGCAGTAAGTAGCAGTAATAAAAGTAAATGGATAGAATCGCTAACTGCCGATTATAAAAAAGATTTAAATGAACGAAACATACAGCCACTTTCTGACGATTATATTAAGTTTATTCGTTTAGGGCAGCATTTTATTGATAAAAATGGTAGTGGCATTTTAGCCTATATTTCAAATAATAGCTTTATTGATGGTATTATTCATCGAAAAATGCGTGAAGAGTTGATGAAAACTTTTGATAAAATATACATTCTTGATTTACATGGAAATGCCAAGAAAAATGAAGTTTGCCCAGATGGTATTGCCGACCAAAATGTATTTGATATAATGCAAGGGGTTTCAATAAATATTTTTGTAAAGAAAAAACAAGCATGATAGCATTAAGTGTTAAAATAACCGAACTTATTGAGCAAGAACGCTTAAATATTGCTAAAGCTACAAATACAACTATGGTATATGCTTATTTTACCGTTGGAAAACTAATTGTAGAAGAGCTACAGCAAGGTGGAAAAAGAGCTAATTATGGTAGCCAGTTATTGCAACTTGTTTCTGCCGATTTAACAAATCAATTAGGACGAGGTTTTTCGGTGCAAAATCTTGAACGAATGCGAATTTTTTATTCATTATATTCAAATTCCTCAAGTGAGTTGAGGAATTCTGATGTTTTTCAAAAATCCTCAAACGCTTTGAGGATTTCTAAAAATACAACTGAAAATATAGTATTATTACCTATTAGTTGGTCACATTATTTGTTTTTGATGCGAATAAATGATGAAATAGAACGCCAGTTCTACGAAATAGAATCGTTTGTGAATCAATGGAGTTTAAAAGAGCTTGAACGACAATTTAATTCTGGTTTGTTTGAACGATTGGCATTAAGCAGAGATAAAGAAAGCGTACTGAAATTGGCTAAAGAAGGACAAATAATTCAAAAATCAAACGATATATTTAAAGAACCTTTAATATTAGAGTTTTTAGGGCTTGAAGAAAAAGGCATTTATTCGGAAACTGAATTAGAAACAGCAATTATTAATCAACTTGAACATTTTATGCTTGAGTTGGGAAAAGGTTTTTTCTTTGGTGGACGACAAGTGCGTTTTACATTTGACGAAGAGCACTTTTTTGTTGATTTAGTATTTTACAATCGTTTATTAAAATGCTTTGTGCTAATTGATTTAAAAATTGGGAAACTGCAACACCAAGATTTAGGACAAATGCAAATGTATATAAACTACTACGACCGCTACGTAAAACAAGAAGACGAAAACCCAAGTATTGGTATTATAATTTGTAAAAACAAAAAAGAAGCTATTGTTGAAATAACCTTGCCTAAAGATAATCAGCAAATATTTGCAGCAAAATATCAAACCATATTGCCAAGTAAAGATGTGTTAAAACAATTAATTGAACACAACAATGAGTAAAAAAAAATTAGCCCAAGTTTTTCATTTCGATTTATATGGAAAACGAGAAGAAAAATACCGGTTCTTAAACGAAAATTCTATTAAAACAATACAATGGACTGAATTGCAACCCAATGGCCCTAATTTCTTTTTGGTGAAAAAAGATTTTGATGAAAGTGGAATGTACGAAAAAGGATTTAAGATTGATGAATTATTCTCAAATAACATATCAGGTATTCAAACTGGCAGAGACAAACTATTTATAGATGATAATAAACAAAACTTAATAAAGAAAATAAAACGGCTACTAAATGAAACATTGGACCAAAACTTTATTAATGAATACAATATTAATGATTCGAGTAGCTACAATTTATTAGACAGGATAAATAAATGTAAATTTGATGAAAATAAAATTATAGAAACAAATTACAAGCCTTTTCAAAAATATTATATTTACTATGATAATGTTTTAATAAAACGTTCTTTTTATAGTCTATTTAAAAATGTAGTTAAAAAAGACAATTTGAGTCTATGCCTAATGAGAAGTCAAGTGAATATAATTGATTTCAAAACAATATTTATTACAAAAAATGTAATTGACTTAAATTTTTATGGATTTCAATCTTATTCTTTCCCTCTCTATATATATCCCGAAACCAATGGACAACAAACCATTGAGCACATATCTTTCTCCCCTCCTTTGGAGGGGCTGGGGGAGGTCAGAACGCCCAACCTAAACCCGGAAATAGTAAAGCAAATAGCGGAGAAATTAGGGTTGCAATTTAGCAACGAAAAGACCTCCCCAACCCCTCCGAAGGAGGGGCTTTCGCAGCCCGGGTATGTAACGGCTAATCCTTTAAATTACAAACTCATTAAAGAAATGAGAGATAATTTGAAGGATAACCCAACCGAAGCAGAAAAAGTAATGTGGGAGTATTTGAGAAATAAAAAAACTGGATATAAAATTAGAAGACAGCATATTATTGATAATTTTATTACTGATTTTGTTTGTTTAAGTAAAAAAGTTATTATTGAAATTGATGGTAAAATTCATTTACAACAAAAAGAATACGATGAACTCAGAACTGATAGGCTTAATGAGTTAGAATATGACGTAATTCGATTTACAAACGAAGAAGTATTTGCCAACCCTGAATTGGTAACATTAATAATTAAAGAAAAGCTCGACAATAAAACCGATTTACAAAGTGATGAGGCAGACATCTCCCCTCCTTTGGAGGGGTCGGGGGAGGTCTTTGCACCGATAGACATTTTAGACTACATATATGCGGTTTTACATTCACCAACATATCGCGAAAAATACAAAGAATTTCTAAAAATTGATTTTCCGAGAATTCCGTATCCAAAAAACCAAGAAACTTTTTGGCAATTGGTGAAATTTGGTGGAGAATTGCGTGAAATCCACTTATTAGAAAGCCCAACCGTTGAGAAATATATAACCCAATATCCCGAAGATGGTACAAATGTGGTGGTGAAGCCCAACTTTGTCAAAGTTTCAAACATTGACAAAGTTACTTTTGGAAAAGTTTACATAAACGAAACACAATATTTCGACAATGTTCCAGAAGTGGCTTGGAATTTTTACATTGGCGGTTATCAACCAGCTCAAAAATGGCTCAAAGACCGCAAAGACAGAAAATTAGAATTTGATGATATTTTACACTATCAAAAAATAATTGTTGCTTTAACCGAAACGGATAAAATTATGAAAGAGATTGATAAAATGGAGATAGAATAATTGTATTTTATAACTAAAAACAACATTCACTTTGAGAAATTCACAACTATTTCGTAAAAAAAATATTTCTGATATTTTAAAGCACGCCTCAAGCAATGAAGGTGGCATGAAACGTAACTTAAAATTGCGTGATCTTACTGCAATGGGAATAGCAGCAATTGTTGGTGCAGGTATTTTTAGCACAATAGGTTCTGCTGCAAGTAATGGCGGTCCTGCTGTTTCGTTGCTATTTGTGTTTACTGCAATTGCTTGCGGATTTTCGGCAATGTGTTATGCCGAGTTTGCTTCGCGAGTTCCAGTTAGCGGAAGTGCATATACTTATGCTTATGCAAGTTTTGGCGAACTTGTTGCTTGGATTATTGGGTGGGATTTAATTATGGAATACGCTGTAGGTAATATTGCAGTAGCTATTTCGTGGTCAGATTATTTTACCGGCTTAATGAATGGTTTTGGATTAGATTTTCCGGCTTGGCTTGGTATAGATTATCATTCGGCTAAAAGTGGCTTTACCGAAGTTACTAGTATGCTTACTAATGGCGGTGTTTTATCAACAATGACAAGCCATTTACAAAATGCTTATTCGGCTTGGATTAATGCTCCACAAATTTTTGGCATGCATGTAATTCTTGATATTCCGGCATTTATTATAGTAGTTTTAATTACCTGCTTAGTTTATGTTGGCATTTACGAAACAAAGGTTGCTAATAATATTATGGTTTTAATAAAATTAGTTATATTAATGGTAATTATTGGTGTTGGTGCTTTTTGGGTAAATCCCGACAATTGGAGTCCTTTTGCTCCAAATGGTGTTGCAGGTGTAATGAAAGGTGTTGCAGGTGTATTTTTTGCATATATTGGGTTTGATGCCATTTCAACAACTGCCGAAGAGTGCGAAAATCCAAAACGCGATTTACCGCGGTCAATGATTTTATCGCTATTTATTACTACTATTTTATATGTTTTAATAAGTTTGGTACTCACAGGAATGGTTCATTACAGCGAACTCGCAGTTGGCGATCCATTAGCTTTTGTTTTCGAACGAGTTGGACTTACAAAATTTTCGGGAGTTATTGCAATAAGTGCATTAATAGCAATGACAGGTGTTTTACTAGTTTTTCAGGTTGGACAACCACGTATTTGGATGAGTATGAGCCGCGATGGATTGCTGCCTAAAATTTTCTCTCGGCTTCATCCAAAATTCCGAACACCTTCATTTTCAACTATTATAACCGGTATTTTTGTAGCAATTCCATGTCTTTTTTTGAACTTAACTGCCGTTACCGATTTAACAAGCATTGGAACACTTTTTGCTTTTGTTTTGGTTTCGGGAGGTATCCTTTTGCTTAATAAAGAGACTAAAACCGAACGAAAAACCGGAGGTTATCGCGTTCCATATATTAATAGTCGATATTTTATTTTGCCTATTTGGTTTATTGTTTTATCAATAGTTGTTATGATAAACAAAGAGGGAGTTTATTCGTTCTTCAATTTAAATAATTTTAATAATGGTGTTTTTGCAAACAACATATTATTTATAATATTTATTATTATTGCTGCTTTTATTACAATTTTTTCAGTAATTCGCCAGTGGTCAATAATACCAGTAATTGGGTTGTTAGTAAATTTATACTTAATGACCGAACTAGGAATAACAAATTGGTTGAGGTTTTTAATATGGCTGGCAATTGGCTTAGCTCTATATTTTACTTATGGTTACAAACATAGCAAATTGCGAAAAAATCAATCTATTAATTAATATAACAACCAAAATTCAATACAAATATCACTCTATTTTATTACTTTTGCTATAGAATTTGAATTTAATAAAAATGAAAGAAGAAAAAAAGGAAAAGATTTCCAAAACTCCCGAAACCGATGCAACGAATTATCAAACAATTTATTCATCAAAACAACGCGAACATGCCGAGTTTCATAATTGTCATACCGAGCAAAGCGTAAAAGATGATATTGCGTTTTTAAAACTTATTTATAATGATAAATTGAAACTATCGGAAAATGATGTTAATATCGATCTTGTTAATAATTTAAAAGTAATAAGTAAAGAAATATATTTCTTTCTGAAAACCCTTGAATATGATTTAACACCACAGAATTATATTAAAAGCAAATATGAATTTATTCGTTATAAAATTCCTAATGGCGATTCTCATCTATTTTATTTAGCTTGGAATGGTTTAATTAAAAACGATAGCTTTCGTCGCTTATTAATTCAAACGTTTAGTTTAAATAAATTTAACGATGTTTTATGTCCGCAAAACATACCTGTTGTAGGGTCAAATATGACTCGGTATCGAACAAAGTTAGTTTTGGCAGACGATATGGCAACTAATGAAGATGGTTCAAAACGAACAACTGGTAGGATTTTAGATGATGGCAGTGGCTTAAATATGCAAGAAGGCATTGTTTGGCTGCCAAATGGCAAAGCTATTCCACTATTTCCGCAAGGATATGTTCCGCTTAATCAAACTCAAGTAATTTTAATTCGTCACGGAAAATCAATACATGAATCGGGTGGCGAAAATCCCGAATTTGTTGGCTCAGGTTACTGGGATATTTGGGAGAAAAATAGACGAATTTCGGGTTCGAAAAGCAATTTTCTGAAAGAAGAAGGAATTGCAACTGCTCAAGAACTTGGAAAAGATTTTAAAATTGCTGTTGATATTCTCGATAAAAGTGGTTTTCCGCTTTGGTCGTGGTCAAAAGATTTGCCGGTTCAGGTTTATGGCAGCGAATCGGAAAATACAGAGCAAACAGCTCGAAATTTTTTGCAAGAAGCAGGTTATAACAACATAGCTTTTAATTCTATGTTTGGGTTAAATTCTCAAAAATATGGTGCTTTAACATTTTTGCATAAAAATGAAATAACCGAGCAAGCAATAAAGATATACAGTCATGGCAATGAGCCAACACCAGAGATAAAAGCAAAAGTTTCGAAAATGTTTAAAAACCGCTTTTATCACTATCCCGAAGGCGAAACATTGTTAGAAGCCGATTGGCGAATTGCTTACAGCTTTGTTGATTTATTAAACAGAAATCTAGGGAAAAGAATAATGCTTGCCGATCATTCGGGAGCAATTCGTGTTTTTGAAGCCATTATTAGAACTCTCGATTTTGCTGAGTATAGCACAATTAAAGAGGCTCAAGATTCAATTATTGCCTTGTGTTACCAACCGGGTAGAAATTTACGATACGATTATTTGCAAAAAAAAGAATTCCCATTGCGTAAACGCGAAAAGAAATAAATCATATTATTAATTTCCGATCATACTTGTTGTAAATGATAAAATATTTATTGATAATTTCTGTTTTTTTGATAATTTCAAATATTTTGTTTTTTATATATATGAAATATTTTATAAGATTATCACATACAGACGACCTTACCGGCTTGTCGAATTTTAGATATTTGAAATTGTATTTGAAAAATACAGCAAAGAAATATAAAATTGTATTAGCAATTATTGATTTAAATAATTTTAAAAAATTTAACGAAATCAGCATTAGCAAAGGCGATGAAGTATTAATTGAATTTTCAAACGAATTAAATAATTTATTAATTTCAAAAGCGATATTATTCCGTTATCGAATGGGCGATGAGTTTGCTTTGGTTTTTCATAATAAAAACAAAGATGAAATTATATCGGAAATTAAAATGATAAAAAGCTATTTTAAAAAATATTCTTTCAAATGTTTGCCCGATATGAAAGATTATAGAATTGATTTTTGTTATGGACTAAGTGAAATTGATAACAATTCAACAAATATTGATAAATTATTTGAGGTTGCTGAATTGGAATTAGCTAACGGAAAAAGGGAATAAAAGTAGTTTTTTTAAAAATATTAAAATTATTGTTGTCCGATTAAATAGTTTATTAAAGAGCAAATATTGGTGCTCTTTTGTCAGGCTGAGCCTGTCGAAGCCCTCATGTTAAAATAGACACTTCGACAAGTTCAGTATGACAACCTTAATGCGACAGGCTCAATATAACATTGCATTATATTATGCTAAAGAAAATTCTGTCATTCTGGGTGAAAGCGAGGATTTTGTCATTCTGAGCCTTAGCGAAGAATCTTATTCACTTCGTTCAGCAAGAACTGTGTTAATTTGCAAATAAAAAATTAATATTTT